>JAFQWT010000186.1 GCA_017407375.1 Clostridia bacterium | reverse complement strand
TTTTCAAAAATCTCTTGACAGAGCGTTTTTTTGTGGTATAATAATTTGTGCTAACGATGGGCTTGTAGCTCAGCTGGGAGAGCGCTGCGTTCGCAACGCAGAGGTCATGGGTTCGAATCCCACCAGGTCCACCAAAACAAAAACCACCGCAAGGGTGGTTGTTGTTTTGGTGGACCTGGTGGGATTCGAACCCATGACCTCTGCGTCGCGAACGCAGCGCTCTCCCAGCTGAGCTACAAGCCCATCGTTAGCACAAATTATTATACCACAAAAAAACGCTCTGTCAAGAGATTTTTGAAAAGAAAAGAAGGTTTTTGCAAAGTTTCTGACCGAGGATAGTGAAAAACGGGCTTGTGTTTTCCTTTTTCCTATTGTATAATAGAGATGCTATTGTTTTCCGCACCGAAAAGGAGTAACGTTATGTCCAAGAAGGTTCTGGCTTTTGACTTTGGGGCGTCCTCAGGGCGCGCCATGCTCGGCGAGTTTGACGGTAAGGAGATCAAGGTCACCGAGATCCACCGCTTCTCAAACGACCTTGTGATCGCCAACGGCACGATGTACTGGGATATCCTCCGCCTCTTCCATGAGATCAAGCAGGGCATCCTCAAGGCGATGGCCGCCACCGACAAGATCGACGCCATCGGCATTGATACCTGGGGCGTTGACTTTGGTATGATCGACAGCCACGGCGACCTCGTCTCCAACCCCGTGAACTACCGTGACGAGCGCACCGTCGGCATGCCCGAGGAGGTGGAGAAGATCATCTCGCAGGACGAGCTTTATGCCCTGACCGGCACGCAGACCATGCGCATCAACACGCTCTACCAGCTCTATTATCTGGCTAAATACCGCCGCGACCTTCTCGACCGTTGCGAGAAGATCCTCTTCACCCCCGACTTGATGGCTTACCTGCTGACGGGGGCGATGCGCGCCGAGAAGACCATCGCCTCGACCTCCAACTTCCTCGATCCGCGCACGCGCACCTTTGCGACCGACCTGCTTGACAAGCTGGGCATTCCCACCTCGATCCTCCCCGAGATGATCGAGCCCGGGGAGGTGTACGGCACCCTGACCGACGAGCTGTGCGCCGAGCTTGGCTGTGACAAGATCCCCGTGATCGCCGTTTGCACGCACGACACGGCCTCGGCCGTTCTGGCGGCCCCCACCGACCGCGAGATGATCTACATCTCCTGCGGCACGTGGAGTCTTTTCGGCACTGAGCTGCCCGCTCCCCTCATCACCGAGGAAAGCGCCAAGATCCAGTATACGAACGAGGGCGGCCACTCGGGCACCACGCGCTTCCTTAAGAACATCATGGGCCTTTGGCTCATTCAGGAGTCGCGCCGCCAGTGGAACAAGGAGGGGGCCAACGTCTCCTACGCCGACCTTGAGCGCGAGGCGCTGGAGGCCGAGCCCTACCGCTGCTTTATCGACTGTGACGCCCCCGAGTTTGCTATTGCGGGTGACCTGCCCCGCCGCGTGCAGAAATTCTGCGAGGTGACAGGGCAGTACGTGCCAAAGACCCGCGGTGAGATCATGCGCTGCATCTACCAGAGTCTTGCGATGAAGTACAAGCAGAACTATAACACCCTCTGTGAGATCTCGGGCAAGCATTTTGAGCAGATCAACATGCTGGGCGGCGGCATCAAGGATACCCTTCTCTGCCGTATGACCGCCGATGCCACGGGCGCACGTGTCGTGGCGGGACCCGTCGAGGCCACCGTCATGGGCAACATTGCCGAGCAGCTCATCTCTCTTGGTGAGATCCGTGACGTCAAGGAGGCCCGCGCCATCATCACCGCCTCCACGCCGCTTGCCGTTTACGAGCCGAAAAGCCCCGAGGAGTTTGAGACACACTACGCTGAGTTCTGCAAGTATCTTGGCAAAACGGGCGAATAAAAAGAAAGAAAAAAAACGAGCAGGGCTTCCTGCTCGTTTTTTTATGTTGCTGCCGCTTCCTTTGGTGCAGAAGTCGCCGTTCTCCGACCGAGAGGCGTACAAGGGTACGTCCGAGGGAGGAAACGGTGAGTTATGCCCACTTTGGTGCAGAAGTCGCCGTTCTCCGACCGAGAGGCGTACAAGGGTACGTCCGAGGGAGGAAACGGTGAGTTATGCCCAAAGGATCAGAGGCAGATGCGGTCCACGCAATCGTAAAGCTCTTGGAAGAGGGCGCGCTTCTTGTCGCCGACCTCGTTCATCTCGGCAAGCTCGGCCTCGTTATAGAGCGCCAGCTCCTCGGGCTTGGCCTTGCCCTTGTAGAGGCGGTCAAGCGTGAGGGCAAAATTGATGTCGCGCGCCACGATCTTGCCCGAGCGCTCACAGACCACGAGGTTGCTGTTACCAAGGAACAGCTCCTCCACCGCACGCTTGCCGAGGCGGGTGGCAAGCAGACGGTCACGCAGGGTGGGGATACCGCCGCGGACGATGTGGGCAAAGCGGGCAAACTTGGTCTCAACGCCCGTCTCGGCCTCGATGCGCTTCGCAAGGGCGGGGGCAAAGTCACTGCCCATACCCTCGGACACAATGACGATGAAGGTGCGCTTGCCGAGCGCGCGGGAGGCGCGGATCTTTTGGATGGCGGCATCGGCATCAAAGGGAAGCTCGGGAATGGCAACGGCGGTAGCGCCGGAGGCCACCGCGGTCTCCAGGGCGATGTCACCCGCGCCGCGGCCCATGACCTCCACCACGTTGCAGCGCGCGTGGGACTCACAGGTGTCACGGAGCTTGTCCACAAGCTCCAGCGTGGTGTTCATGGCGGTGTCAAAGCCGATGGTGTACTCGGTGGAGGTAATGTCGTTATCAATGGTGGCGGGAATGCCGATGCAGGGAATGCCGTGATGCGTGAGGTCCTGCGCCCCGCGGAAGGTGCCGTCACCGCCGATGGCCACAATGCCGTCGATCAAAAACTTCTCACAGGTGGCAATGGCGCTGGCCATGCCCTCCTCGGTCTTGAACTCGGGGCAACGGTCGGAATAGAGCATCGTGCCGCCGTGGTTTAAGGAATTGGAAACGTCTCTGACCGAAAAGGGTCTGAGGTCCCCCTGAATGAGGCCGCTGTAACCGCGCATGATCCCCATGACCTCCACACCGCGGCGGAGCGCCTCACGCGTGACGGCACGGATCGCCGCGTTCATGCCGGGGGCATCGCCACCCGAGGAAAGGACACCGATTCTTCTGAATGTTTTCATCTTCTTCACTTTGCTTCCTTTATGTCAAGTTTTATTTACTGAGTTAGAATTTACCGAGGAAAGTATCAGGGAAAGAGCCTCCCTGACGGCCGCACGGCGGATCGCGCGGCGGCTCCCCGAGAGGGTGAGGCAGCGGACCTCGCTCCCCTCCCTTGTGGCAAGGCCAAGGAACACACGGCCCACGGGTATCTCTGCGGTGCCGCCACCGGGGCCGGCAAGCCCTGTGACCGACACGGCAATATCGCTCAAAAGGCGGGCGCGGGCGCCCTCCGCCATTTCCCGTGCCACGGGGGCGGAGACGGCGGTATGGCGTGCCAGGGTCTCCGCAGAAACACCGAGGGCCGCCTGTTTGACGGCGTTGGTGTAGGAGACCACCCCGCCAAGGAAGACGCGGCTGGCCCCCGGCACCGAGACGAGGGCGGAGGCAATGGCGCCGCCCGTGCAGGACTCGGCCAAGGCCAGGGTGAGGTTCTTTTCGGTAAGGGCGAGGATCACACGTTTTTCAAGCTTCATCGGTCGTCCCCCGCAAAAGGTCAAGCATCGTGCGTGCCGCCAGAGAGAGAGGCAGGCGACGGGGATAGGCCAGGTAGAAATGGCGGGGCGGCGGCTCCTCAGCGAGTTGGAGGCGGACGACCTCCCCCTTCTCTAAGGCCTCGGTGGCAAAGTCCTCCACAATGGAGGAGATGCCGATGCCGCGCCGTGCAAACTCCAGCAAGAGGTCCGAGGTGGCCAGCTCAATGGCGGGGGCGGGATGCTCGCTCCCCAGCCACTCGGCAACGTAGCTGCGGGTGGTGGAGTTCTTTTCCAGCATGATCATGGGGTACTGCGCGAGGTCACGGCGGGTGATGCCGCGCACCCCGGCCAGGGGGTGATCGGGCGCGACGATAAACACGTCACGCACCTCACGCACGGGCACCAGCGTCAATTCCTCGGTCCCGACCAAAAGCGGGCCCGACACCACGCCAAAATCAATGCTACCGTCACGCAATGCCTCCAGGGTGCGGGGGGTGGGGGCGTTGGTCACGGTCAGGCGGACGGCGGGATAGCGCTCACGGAAGGCGCGGATATAGTCGAGAAGATAAAAGCGGAGCGTCATGTCCGAGGCGCCGATGCGCAGGGTGCCGCCCGCAAGGCCCAAGAGCTCACGCAGCTTTTGCTCCCCCGCCTCAAGAAGCGAGAAGGCGCTGCGCACGTACTCCACAAGAACGCGGCCCGCCTCGGTCAGTTGAACGCCACGGCGGGAGCGGGCAAACAGCGGAACGCCAAGCGCCGCCTCCAGGGAGGCAAGCTCCGCGCTGACGGCGGGCTGACTGACAAAGAGACGGCGGGCCGCCTCACTGATGCTGCCGGCCTCAGCCACCGCCAAAAAGGTGCGGTATTTTCCGACAAGATCGCTCATAGGACGCCCCCCTTCTCAGTATTGCCCTTTTTATTATACTATTGGGGAAAGAAAAACGCAAGAGGCATTTCGGAAAAAGCGACCAAATAAAAAATGGAAGCCACCCCCGTCAAGCGCAAAAGTGACAATTGACAAGCCAAAGGATTTATGGTATACTGTAAGCACCAAAGAAAACCTATGAGGGAGGTGCCGAATTGCACATTGCCATTATTGCCGACGATGCGAAAAAGGAGCTGATGGCCGAGTTCTGTATCGCCTATTGTGGGATCCTCTGCCACCACCACCTTTGCGCCACCAGCGCCACGGGAAAATATATTGCCGATGCCACGGGGCTTGAGATCGAGCTTTTGATGTCGGGCGAGGACGGGGGGAGCGAGCAGCTGATCTCCCGTGTGGCGTGTGACGAGGTGGACATTGTCTTCTTTTTCCGCGCACCCGAGCCCGAGGTCTATTGCCGCGAGAACGGGACGACCCTTTTGCGGCTGTGCGATATGCACACCGTGCCGATCGCGACCAATATCGCTACGGCGGAGGCGCTGGTCATGGCGCTTGACCGCGGCGACCTCAGCTGGCGCGAGGGGCGCTGATACCAACACGGGGCGTGGGCTTGGCCCGCGCCCTTTTCAGGAGAACGCTATGCTAAAGCCCGTCACCGTTACCGTCACCACGGCCGCCGCGGGGGAGGACACCGTGTCCCTCTCGTACGACGGCCTTTTGCGCGTGACGGGGGACGAGGTGAGGGTCTCCTATACCGAAAAGGAGGACGGGGGCCGCACCTCCACGCTCATCGTCCTCTCTCCCGCGGCCATGACGGTCACGCGGCGGGGGGCGGTGGACTTTACGGTGACCTACGCCGTGGGGGCGCCCTGCACCACGCTCTACCGCCTTGGCGGTATGGCGTTTGATGCGAGGATCGTGACCGAGGCGCTCACGCGCCTGCCCGCGCCCCTGCCCGCGGTGGACTGCACCTACTGCCTGACGCTGGGCGGCGAGGAGCGGCGGCTGACGCTTTCCTTGCGCCTTGCGGAAAGGAGCCCTGCATGACGGTTGACGAATTGAAGGCCGCCCTCCGTGCGGGGCGCGTGCCGTGGCTCATTCTTGCGGGCGAGGAGGAATACCTGAAGCGCCATTATCTCGGCGAGATCCGCAAGGCCCTGGTGCCCGATGCGGCGCTGGCCGCCTTTAACCACCTGCGCTTTGAGGGCGAGGCCCTTGACCTTGGGAAGCTGGAGGATGCCGTAAAATCCCCCCCGATGTTTGCCGAGACCAAGCTTATCGAATGGCACCTTTGCGATTTTGAAAAAATGAAGGCGCAGGAGCTTGCGCGCTTTACCGAATTCTGCGCCGAGCGTGAGTCCTACGAGGGCGTGACCGTGGTCTTCTACGCCGAGGCCGAGCGCCTCACCCCGGGGCAAAACCCCAAAAAGCCCTCACGCCGCTACCAGGACGTCACACGGGCGATCGACGTTGTCTCCTTCCCGCGGTCGACCGACACCCAGCTCCTTGGCTGGATCGGGCGTCACCTCTCGCACGAGGGGATCACGGCGGGAGCCGAGGTCGGGCGCGCGATGCTGGAGCGGTGCGGCCACTCGATGGACGTTTTGGCCGGGGAGCTGGAAAAGCTGACCGCTTACGCCCACGCCAAGGGGAGGAGCGAGCTTTCGGTGGCGGACGTCACCTACGTCACCGCGGCGACCTTTGAGGCCGATGCCTTTGGCCTTGGCAACGCCATCCTGGCGGGCAACACCGCCACGGCGTTTGAGAACCTGCGCGATATGAAGAACCGCCGCATCGACCCCGCCATCGTCTTTGGCTCGGTGTTCCGCCTCTTTTGCGACCTGTATGCCGTCGCCCTCCTGCGTGAGGAGGGGTTATCCCCCGCCGCCATCCGCGAGAAAACGGGCCTGCACGAATACAAGGTGACGCTCTACCTACGCGCCACCCAGAAGAAGTCCGCCGCCGCCCTTGGCGCCACGCTGGAGAAATGCCGCCGCCTTGACCTTTCCTCCAAGCTCGGCACTGCCGATTTCTCGGGTCTTGAGCGCCTGATCGCCGAGGAGGCATAAAAAAAGCAAGCACACGTGCTTGCTTTTTTTATGCGCGGCAAAGGCCGAAGTGAGAGCGAGGAAATTCGGAGCAGAAATTGCTGCTCACGACCCGCAGGCGTACTTACGTACGTCAAGGGCCGTGAACGGCAAAGCAAAAAGAGCAACCCAAGGGTTGCTCTTTTTGCGGTTTATGCCCGAATTTACCGCTCTCCGCGCTTTTCGAGAAGCTCACGCTTGATCCCCCAAAGCTTTTGCGAAAGGTCAACGTAGTAGCGGTGGGGATTTTCAAAGCGGCGGACCTCCTCCCAGAGGGTGGCGACCTCCTTCTGGCAGTAGGCGCGGATGTCGGCGACCGAGGGGGAGGTGTAGACCTGGACACCGTCACGGAAGATCGGAACGAGAAGGGGGCGGAGGGTGTACTCGGTGACGGTCTTGCGCTTCCAGGTCTCCTCGGGATCGAAGAGCTCAAGGGGCTTTGCGGTGTCGATGACCTCATCGTAGACCGTGAGAAGGTCGGCGGTGGCCATGCCGTTTTTGTCAAAGACGCGGTAGACGGTCTTGAAGTGGGGGTTGGTGATCTTGCCTGCGTTCTCGCTGATCTTGATCTTCGGCACGATCTTGCCGTCCACCTCCTTGGCCGCCAGCTTGTAAACGCCGCCAAAGACGGGGTCGCTCTTGGCGGTGATGAGGCGCTCACCGACGCCAAAGGCATCAATCCGCGCTCCTTGCGCGATAATGTCGCGGATGATGTTCTCGTCAAGCGAATTGGAGACGACGATGCGGCACTCGGTAAGCCCCGCCTCGTCCAGCATCTTACGCGCCTTTTTGGTGAGATAGGCAATATCGCCCGAGTCGAGGCGGATGCCACACTTGGTGATGCCGCACTCGCGGAAGGCGCGGATGGCGTTCGGCACGCCCGAGCCAAGGACGTTGTAGGTATCGACAAGCAGGGTGGCGTTCGTCGGGTAGAGCTTGCAGTAGGCAAGGAAGGCCTCATACTCGGTGTCAAACATCTGCACCCAGGAGTGGGCCATGGTACCTGTGGCGGGAATGCCGTAATCGCGGTCACTGATCGTGCAGGCGGTGGAGGAGCAGCCGCCGATGAAGGCCGCACGGGCACCGAGCGAGGCACCGTCCGCCCCCTGCGCACGGCGGGAGCCGAACTCAGCCACGGCGCGCCCGTCCGCCGCGCGGACGATGCGGTTGGCCTTGGTGGCGATGAGCGACTGGTGGTTGAGCGCTAAGAGGATATAGGTCTCAATGAACTGCGCCTCCATGGCGGGGGCGCGCACCGTGAGGATCGGCTCGTTCGGGAAGATGGGCGTGCCCTCGGGCACGGCGTAAATATCCCCCGTGAAGCGGAAGTGCGCGAGGTAGTCGAGAAAGCCCTCGGAAAAGCAGCCCTTTCCGCGCAGAAATGCGATGTCCTCCTCGGTAAATTCCAGCTCCTTGATGTAGGAGATGACCTGCTCAAGGCCCGCGGCGATGGCAAAGCCGCCACCGTCGGGGATCTGGCGGAAGAAAACGTCAAAATACGCGATCTCCTGCCCCTTGCCCAGCTCAAAATAGCCGTTGGCCATGGTCAGCTCATAGAAATCGCAGAGCATGGTGTTATTTTGCTTCTTGTTCATAGGACCCTCTTTTATGCTTAGTTTTCGGTATAACGGTAGGTGGGGACCAGCTCACGGACGAGCGAGCGCAGCTCGGGCGAGTCCTCGGCGGCGGCGGCAGCCAGCCGCTCAAGGGTCGACGACAGCTTTTCCTCGTCTATATCGAGGGGGCGGCCGATCGAGATCTGGTCGTTGGCGGTCTTGGCCATGCCCTCCTCGGCCATCAGGCGCTCCTCGTACAGCTTTTCGCCGGGGCGGAGGCCGGTCACGCGGATCTCAATGTCGCTGCCCGGCTCAAAGCCCGAAAGACGGATGAGGTTGCAGGCCAGGTCGTAGATGCGGACGGGCTCACCCATATCGAGGACGAAGATCTCGCCCCCCTTGGCGTAGGCGCCCGCCTGAAGCACGAGCGAGACGGCCTCGGGGATCGTCATGAAGTAGCGGATGATATCCTTGTGCGTGAGCGTCACGGGGCCGCCCTCCGCGATCTGGCGGCGGAAGAGGGGGATGACCGAGCCGTTGGAGCCAAGGACGTTGCCAAAGCGCACGGCGGCAAACTCGGTTTTTGAGTGGCGCGCCGCCGTCTGCACGATCATCTCGCAGATGCGCTTGGTGGCGCCCATGACGTTGGTGGGGTTGACCGCCTTGTCGGTCGAGATCATCACAAAGCGCAAAACACCGTATTTATCGGCGGCCGTGACGACGTTGCGCGTACCGAACACGTTGTTCTTGACCGCCTCGGAGGGGGAGGTCTCCATCAGGGGCACGTGCTTGTGCGCCGCGGCGTGAAAGACGATCTCGGGCCGATACTCGGCAAAGATACGGTCGATCTTGGCGGCATCCCGCACACTGGCGATGAGGGTGACAAGGTCAAGCTCCGGGAGCTTACGGCGCAGCTCCTGCTCAATATCGTAGGCGTTGTTCTCATAGATATCGAGAATGATGAGGCGGCGCGGGCCGTGCGTGGCGATCTGACGGCAAAGCTCCGAGCCGATCGAGCCGCCGCCGCCCGTCACAAGGACGGTGCGCCCCTGAATGTAGCCCATGATCGCATCCAGGTCCGTGGGGGTCGACTCCCGCCCGAGAAGGTCCTGCACGTCGATCTCACGGAGGGCCGCGACCGAGACCTGCCCGTTGACGAACTGGTAGATGCCCGGGAGGATCTCGACCTTACAACGGGTGGTAAGGCAGATGTCGTGAATGCGCTTGACGGTCGACTTTTTGGCCGAGGGAATGGCAATGATGATCCTTGTGATGCCGTAACGCTCAACAAGGGCGGGGATCTCCTCCGTGGTGCCTGCCACACGCACGCCGCCCACGTAGGTATTGTGTAAGGTTTTGTTGTCATCCACAAAAAGTACGGGATGAAGGGCGATGTTTTTGGAGGTCTGCATCTCCCGCAGGAGCATGGTGCCCGCGTCTCCCGCACCAACGATGAGGACGCGGTCCCCGCGCGAGGAGCGGACAAGGAGCGCGTGGCGGACAAGGCGGACAAAGCGCTTGCTGATGCGGCCCGCTCCCGTCAGCACGAGGAGGAAGCCCGCAAGAAGCACCGAAAAGCGCCAGTCAGCCAGGGCCGAGGGAACGAGGAGGACGTAGAGAACGTCAAGCAGCAGAAGAACCAGCACGCCCGCCGAGAGACGGAGCGACTCCAGAATGCCAAACGCCGAGAGCGAAACGGTCTGAAGGCGGAGGGCAAAAAAGATCATGAAGAGCAGCGCGAGGTTATAGACAAGAAACCAGGGATCGGTCGTAAAAAATCCCGCAAAAAAGGCGGGGCCGTTCGGGTAATGCAGTACCGATGCCAAAAAGAGGGCAAGGGTGAGGCAAATGGCATCATAAAGCACGATGAGGGAAAAGCGCAGGCGCTTGGAGCTGAGAGCATGGGCGATGGAACTCATGGCAGTGGGGTCTCCTTCCCATGGTGACCGTGAGGGCCACCTCATTTATGATCAATGATTATTATATCACACGCGCGCGAGTTTTTCAAGAGGGAGAGCGTTATTTGCGCTCATACCGCATAACGATGGCGTCCTCGGTGGGCTTGCGGTAATAGGCCTTGCGGCGCCCCACGGCCGTAAAGCCGTGCTCCTCATAGAGTCCGATGGCGGCAGAATTGCTCTCCCGCACCTCAAGGAAGCAGGTGCGGACGTCCTGCCCCGCAAGGTGAAGGAGAAAGGCATCGACAAGGTGGAAGCCAATGCCGCGGTGACGGTGGGCGGGCAGGACCGCCACCCGCAAAAGCTCGGCCTCTCCCGAAAGGACAAGGCCGAAAAGATAGCCCGCGACCTCCCCCGCCTCGGTAAGG
The DNA here is from genome assembly GCA_017407375.1 of Clostridia bacterium. Classification (GTDB taxonomy): domain Bacteria; phylum Bacillota; class Clostridia; order Oscillospirales; family CAG-272; genus UBA1740. The sequence continues at coordinate 3,309 of JAFQWT010000186.1, read as the reverse complement.
GCCACGGCGGCAAAGTGGTGCTCCCCCGCAAGGTGAGCGGCAACGGCCGCCTCGCTCCACGGCTCGGAGAAGGTGGCGGCCTCCATGGCGGAAAGGATGGGCACGTCCCCCGCGGTGGCGGGGCGGATCGTTGTCGGCATGGCTGTCTCCTTTTTGTCAGGTTTTGTTTACAAGGAAGGCCCTTCCATTGGGGAAGGGCCTCGCTTATTCGGCCGTGGCGGGAGCTTCCTTCCCTGCCGAGGAACGGCGGCGGCGGCGCGGACGGCGGCGGCGCTTGGCGGCGGCGTCCTCCAGCTTTTTGCGGTAGACCTCGCACTCGGCGGGGTCGGCCACCGTGAGCATTTTGCGCAGGCGGTGGGTACCGTCATGGTTCGGGAACACCTTAAGCGTTAAGAAAAGGTCCCCGCAGGTCTTGCAGTGGCACAGCGTACGGTAGCGGTGGCCGCGGCCGTGGAGCACCTTGTCCACCGTGGCCAAGGGCCCGCCGCAAACGGGGCAGGTCTCCTGGCGTGCCTCGGGCGAGGCGAGGATCTCCTCGACCCCCTCGTAGCCGCGCTCACCGATATCGGCGTCGCCATAGGTCTTGTCAAGCAGGTACTGCTCCCCCCGCTCCCCGTAGTCACGCACCCCCTCCGCGACGGCAAGGCGCTGGGCCACAAGGGCGGTAAAGTAAGCGTCGTTGAGAGCATCGTGCGCGGGGAGGGTCTGCTCCACGCCCAGCGCCTCCATGGCAAACTCAAGAGAGCGCTGCTTTTGGGCGCCGCCCTCCCGCTGACGGCTGTAGATGCGCTGCAGATCGTAATCGCAGTCCAGCCACTCGGAGGTGATCTTATGCGCGGTCATATTCTCGCGTAGCATCGGCACGTCATCGGGACCCCAGGTGAGGAGGACAAAGTCCTTACCGCAAAAACGGCGGAAGCTTTCGGCCGCCTCGGGCAGGGGGGTGCCGTGGTCGATCATGCTTTGTGTGATGCCCGTCAGGTCACGGACATGGCGGTGAAGCTTGCAAAAGAAGCGCGGCTTGACGATCATGCTGTAGCTACCGATGATCTGCATCTCCTCGTTCAGCTTGACAGCGCCGATCTGTATCACCTCGCCATGCAGGTGGGCGCCGATGCGCTTTTGCACCGAGAGCGCCTGCTGCAGATAGGCCTGGTTCCATTCCAGGTCCAGCGTAATGTAATTCATAACAGTCCCTTTCAAAGTTCTACCCATCTATTATAAATGACTTCGCCCTCTTTGTCAATGGATTTGCTCGAAAACCGCCCTTTTCGCGGAAATCCCTTGACAAGAACGGGGGTTTTACTATATTATATAATAGTAAAGTATTTCATCATAAGGGAGAATGTTATGGAAAACGCCGCTCTTCTTCCCGAGCTGTTTGGGGAGATGGTCTTTGGTGATGCGGTCATGCGCCGCGTCCTTTCGGAGGACGTGTACGAGGCCCTTAAGAAGACCACGGAAAACGGTGAGCCCCTGACGGGCGAGGTCGCCGATGCGGTGGCCGCCGCCATGAAGGACTGGGCCATGGAGCGTGGGGCCACGCACTTTACGCATTGGTTCCAGCCGATGACGGGCATCACCGCCGAAAAGCACGACAGCTTCCTAGAGCCGACCGCAGGCGGTGGGATCCTGATGGAGTTCTCGGGCAAGACACTCATCAAGGGAGAGCCCGATGCCTCCTCCTTCCCGAACGGCGGCCTGCGCGCGACCTTTGAGGCCCGCGGCTACACCGCGTGGGACCCGACCTCCCCCGCCTTTGTCAAGGAGGGGACGCTCTACATTCCCACGGCCTTCTGCTCCTTTGGCGGGGCTGTCCTTGATAAGAAAACTCCCCTCCTGCGCTCGATGGACTGCGTCTCCCGCGCGGCCCAGCGCCTGCTTTCGGTCCTCGGTCAAGAGGAGCGCGTGACCACCACGGTGGGCGCCGAGCAGGAATACTTCCTCATCCCTCACGAGCTGTTTCGTGGGCGGCGCGACCTGCGCCTTTGCGGCCGCACACTGTTTGGCGCCCCTCCGCCGAAGGGCCAGGAGCTGGACGACCACTACTTCGGCGCGATCCGCCCCGAGGTCAAGGCCTTTATGGATGACCTTGACATGGAGCTTTGGCGCCTTGGCGTGACCGCCAAGACCGAGCATAATGAGGCGGCCCCCACCCAGCATGAGCTGGCCCCCGTGTTTGCCACCACCAACATCGCCTGTGACCACAACCAGCTCACGATGGAGATGATGAAGAAGGTGGCGGCGCGCCACGGTCTTGTCTGCCTTTTGCACGAGAAGCCCTTCCAGGGGGTGAACGGCAGCGGTAAGCACAACAACTGGTCGCTCTCCACAGCGAGCGGCGTGAACCTCCTCCGCCCCGGGAAAACGCCCGAGGAGATCATGCGCTTCCTCCTCTTCCTCACCGCGGTCATCGCGGCGGTGGACGAATACGCCGACCTTCTCCGTATTTCGGTGGCATCGGCCTCCAACGACTGCCGCCTTGGCGGCTACGAGGCGCCGCCCGTCACCCTCTCGGTCTTCCTTGGCGAGGAGCTGACGGGGATCCTCGAGGAGATCGCGGCGGGACACATCTCCTACACGAAAAAGAAGAAGTCGATGATGGACATCGGCGCCTCGGTGCTGCCGAAGATCCCGCGCGACAACTCCGACCGCAACCGCACCTCGCCCTTTGCCTTTACGGGCAACAAGTTTGAGTTCCGTATGCTCGGCTCCTCCGCCAGTGTGGCAGGGCCCAACATCATTCTGAACACCGCCGTGGCGGACGTCCTTGACCGCTTTACCGCGGAGCTTACGGGGGCGGAGGACCTGCCCGACGCCATCGGCCGCCTGATCGGCAAGACCTACACCGCCCACCGCCGCATCGTGTTCAACGGCAACGGCTACTCCGAGGAGTGGCGCCGTGAGGCCGCCGCGCGCGGGCTGGCAGAGCGCCGCACCACGGCCGATGCCATTGCGCATTACCTTGACGACGAGAACGTGGCGCTCTTTGCCCGCCACGGCATCTTCACCCGTGAGGAGGTCACCTCGCGCACCGAGATCCTCTATGAAAACTACGTCAAGACCGTGCACATCGAGGCCCTGACGATGGTGGAGATGATGCGCCGCGAGATCGCCCCTGCCGCCGTGGTCTATACCGAAACGCTGGCCTCGGCCGCCGCCGCCAAGGAGGCGCTGGGCATTGATGCCGCCTACGAGCGCGCACTGACCGCCGAGCTTTCCGAGGGCCTTCGGAAGGCCGCCGCCCTCTCGGATGAGCTGGAGCGTGAGGCGGATGCCGCCTTCCACCTTGGCGACCACGCCGCCGCG
>JAFQWT010000185.1 GCA_017407375.1 Clostridia bacterium | reverse complement strand
GGGAGTAGCGGCGCTCCTCGTCCGGCTTCATCAGGGAAAGGTCGTAAAAGAGCTCGGCGATCAGAAGCTTGACGGCCTCCTCAAACTGCGCGGGCTCCATGCTCCTTTGCCAGGCGCTCATCCGTGAGAAGATGGCCGCCGTCATCGGGGCATCGGCAAGACTGACGACCTCACGCCGCTCCATGACCTCCCGCGCCACGGGGACGCCGATGGCATCGATATCAAAGAGGAGGTTATAGCGCTCGTATTCCTTATCCGAATCGATGCGGAGAAAATGGTAGCGCTGCGGACGGACGAGGACAAGGTCGCCGCGGGTCAGCTTGTACTTGCGGTCCTCGGTCACGTGGGTGACGTCCCCGCGGACAAGGTAGATGAGCTCACAAAGGTTATGGGTGTGGGCGGCGTGCGTACCCTTGCCGGGGGTATCGGTGGCGTGCTTATAGAACACGTCCTTGTCATAGACCGCGTGGATCGCCAAATTTTCCATACTTGCCTCCGTTGTGCACCATTTGCAATGCAATGTTTGAGTTTTTGATATTCCTTTTCATTTTCCGACGCTTTATAATATAAGGTAGAGGCCCCCAAAGGGGCACCAACCGAAAGGAGCTGCTTATGAAAAAGCTGAACGTTGCCATCATCGGCCAAGGACGAAGCGGCCGTGACATTCACGGCAGACATCTCAAGAGCCCTGCCAACGAGCATTTTACCGTCAAGTACGTGGTGGAGGCCGATGCCGAGCGCCGCGCCCGCGCCGAGGCCGAGTACCCCGGCTGCCGTGCGCTGACCGACTACCGCGAGCTGTTTGACCTTACGGACGTCGACCTTGTCATCAACGCCTCGTATTCCCAGGATCACTACCCCGTCTCGCGCGATCTTATCGATCACGGCTTTAACGTGCTTTGCGAAAAGCCCATGTGCCGCACCCGCGCCGAGGCGGACGACCTCATTGCCCTTGCCAAGGAGCGCGGCGTTATGCTGGCCGTCTTCCAGCAGTCCTTCTTTGCCCCCTTTGTGAAGAAGGCCTACGAGGTGATGCACAGCGGCATCATCGGCGAGGTGAAGCAGATCAACCTGCGCTACAACGGCTTCTCGCGCCGTTGGGACTGGCAGACCGTGCAGAAGTGCTGCGCGGGCGGCACCTACAACACCGGCCCGCACCCGATCGGCCTCGCGCTCGGCTTCCTCGATTTCGATCCCGAGGCGAAGCTCGCCTTCTCACGTCTTGGCACGGCCATGACGAGCGGCGACGGTGACGACTGCGCCAAGCTCATCCTGACGGCGCCCGGCCGTCCCCTTGTGGACGTCGAGATCAACTCGAACGACCCCTACGCCACCTACACCCTGAAGATGACGGGCACCCGCGGCGCTTATATGTGCAACACGGGCACCTGGTTCAAGATGAAGTACTACACCGACGAGGAGAACCCCGCGCACGAGGTCATCTTTGAATCCTTGAAGACCCCCGAGGGACTCCCCACCTACTGTCGCGAGAATCTTGTGGCGCACGAGGAGGAGGGCAGCTTTGAGGGCAACGCCTTTGACATTGGCACGGCGAAGCTCTATGCCAACCTCTACGGTGTTCTGAACGGCACCGAGGAGCTGATCATCACGCCCGAGATGGGCCGTGATATCGTGGGCATCTGCGAGGACGCCTACAAGGAAACTCCCCTGCCCGTCCGCTTCTGAGGGGGGCACGATGAAAAGGATCGTTATTCTTGGCTGTGAGAATTCCCACGCCAACTCATTTCTTACCCACATCAAGGAGCGAGACGAGCTCTCCGACGTTGAGGTCGTTGGCGTGTACAGCGCCGACACCGAGGCAATGCAGAAGCTCCGCGACGCCTTTGGCGTTCCCACGATGGATCACTTTGACGACGCCGTCGGCAAGGTGGACGGCGTGGTGGTCACAGCGCGCCACGGCAAGCACCACTTAGAATACGTGCGCCCCTACCTCGATAGCGTTTCTGCGGTGTTCATCGACAAGCCCTTTACGATCGACGAGGACGAGGCGGTGACGCTGGCGCGCCTCTGCAAGAAGCACGGCGTGCGCCTTTCGGGCGGCTCGATGCTGAAATTCGCCTCGATTGTGAAGGAGGCGCGTGAGCGCGTTGCGAGCGGTGCCAAGGGCAAAACTCTGGGCGCCGAAGTCCGTGCCCCCGTGTCACTGCAAAACGATTACGGCGACTTCTTCTTCTATTCCCAGCACCTCGTGGAGATGGTAGGAGAGGCGTTTGGCCGTTATCCGACCTCGGTTGCGGCCTTCCCCACCGACGGGGTCATCACCGTGGCGTTCCGCTATCCCGAATACACGGTCACGGGGCGCTTCACCGAGAAAAACTACGTCTACGCGATCACGCACGAGCTTTGGGACGGCCCCGTAACGAGCGTGATGCCCTCCGACGAGCTGGGCCGCTGCTCCTACGAGGAGTTTGCCACGTTTGCAAGACTTCTCCGCGGCGGTGAGCAGGAGGAGCCGCTTGAGAGCTTTGTCGC
>JAFQWT010000184.1 GCA_017407375.1 Clostridia bacterium | reverse complement strand
TCTCGCACGACCGCTATTTCCTTGACTGCGTAACGAACAAGACCCTGGCGCTCTCTCGCGGGGAGGGGCGGCTGTTCCCCGGCAATTACAGTAAGTACCGCCTGCTTTTGGCCGAGGAGGAGGCCTCCCGCACCCGCCGCTACAAGGAGCAGCAAAAGGAGATCGCCAGGATCGAGGCGAACATCGAATTCCAGCGCCGCTGCGGGCAGGCGCATAACTTTGTCACCATCCGCGCCAAGCAAAAGCAGCTTGACCGCATCGACCGCGTGGAGGCCGTGAAGGCACCCGAGCGGGAGATCCGCCTCTCGTTCCAGAGCCACGCCTCGGGTGAGGAGGTCCTCGCGGTCAAGCGCCTCAGCTTTGCCTATCCCGGGGCGGCGCCCCTGTTTTCCGACCTTTCCTTTGCCGTCCGCCGCTCGGAGCGCATTCTCTTTCTCGGTGACAACGGCTGCGGAAAATCCACGCTCCTGAAGCTCATCGTGGGGGCCTTAGAGCGGACGGCTGGGCGCATTACCTTCGGCTATAACGTGGAGATCGGCTATTACGATCAGGAAAACCGCCGCCTCTCCGAAGACAGCACCGTCCTTGACGAGTTGGCCGCCTCCTATCCCGCCATGACCAACACCGAGCTGCGCACGGCGCTGGCCTCCTTCCTCTTCACGGGGGATGACGTCTTTAAGCTTGTCCGCGAGCTTTCGGGTGGGGAGCGCGCCCGCCTGACGCTTTGCAAGCTGATCCTGCGCAGTGTCAACCTTTTGGTCCTTGACGAGCCGACCAACCACCTGGACATTGCCTCCCGCGAGGCACTGGAGGAGGCGCTTGCCGCCTTTGACGGCACGATCCTGGCCGTGTCCCACGACCGCTACTTTATCGACCGCGTGGCCACGCGCATCATCGAGCTTTCCCCCCGCGGGGCGGTCGACTACCCGCTTTCCGAGAGCGAAAGCCCGTACGCGACCTACCTTGCCCTGCGGGCCCGCCACGCCGAGGCGGCGCCGAGCGAGAAGAGCGAAAGCAAGGAAAAGGACACGCGGCGCGAGGATTATGAGGAGAGAAAGCGCGAGGCCGCCAAGCGGCGAAGCGACGAGCGGCGCCTTGAGGCCGCCAAGCGGCGCGTGCCCGAGATCGAGGCGCGCCTCAGTGCCATCGCCGATGAGCTTTTCGGTGAGGCGGCCAGCGACTACGTCCGCGCCGCCGCGCTGGATGCCGAGCAGAAGGCGCTTGAGGAGGAGCTGCTTGCCCTTTACGAGCTTATTCTGTAACTCCAACGTCCGAGAGCAATACGCTATGGCCGAACCATCACACTCATCGAAAGGAACTCATCATGAAATACCGATCTCACCGTGGGGGAATGCATTATACCCCGGAAAACACCGTTCCCGCCTTTCTCTACGCGCTGAACGCCGGGTACGCCAGCATAGAGACCGACCCCCAGCTGACGCGCGACGGGGTAGTGGTCCTGATGCATGACCCTACCATCAACCGTACCTGCCGTCACGCCGACGGCTCACCGATCGCAGAGCCGCTCATGGTAGCTGACCTCACGTACGAGGAGCTTTTGCAGTACGATGCGGGCATTGCCTTTGGGGAGTCCTTCCGCGGCACCCGTATTCCGCGCCTTGACGAGCTGCTGACCCTTGCCGAGGGGCGAGGGATCACGATAGCGCTTGACAAAAGAATCCCGAACGAGAGGATCGACGCCTTGATCGACGTCGTCCTCGCGCATAAAACGCCAGTTTCCTTCAGCGTATCCACCGTCGAGAGGATCCGTGCGATCCAGGAGCGGATCCCCGATGCCGCCTTTGATTACGACGTTAATACCGAGAAGGAAGCGCTTGACGAGGTCACGCGTCTCGTCAAGCCTGAGAATCTGACCGTTTGGCTCTACCTTGACAAGCCCAACTTTTCCTGGCTTGCCCGGAAAGCCAAGGCGACCCCGGAGAACGTTGCAAGAGTCAGGGCCTACGCCCGCCTCGGCATCGCTAACGTCAACAACGCGATCGACGTCAAGGAAGCGCTTGAGATGCGGCCGGACGTCCTAGAGGTATAAGTTGCCCCAAGGAGCGGCGGCCTTCCGCTTTGCAAACTCATTCGGTCGGCGCCTCGCCCCTCCCCGTCCCCTCGATAAGGAGCGCCTCCCCCGTCAGGAGAGGCACGTAGCAGTCGCCAAGACCGCTGACCGAATACCGCACCCCCTCCACGTGCAGATAGCGCGCCATCTCAAAGGTGTAATCCGCAAGCGGGCGGTCGTAGGCGTCCTCACTGTGGGCGGCCACCAGGAGTCCTCCCTCTCCGTCCCTTCCGACAACAAGGAGCGTGTGGTAATACCCCCGCTCACGGTTTCCTAACTGCACCACGTCCCCGATCTCCATACGGTCGGCGGTCGTCTCGGTGGCGTAGGGGCCCACCCCCTCGTTCCCCACCATGAAATTGTAAAAGTACGGCACTCCCGTGAAGGAGGCCGTGCGGTCCTCACTGTCGATGTAATACCACCCAAAGACGGGTGTGAAGTTCATACGGCAGCTTCCCGCGTATACGCATTGTGAGACAAAGCTCGTGCAATTTCCCCCAAGGCCCGAAAAATCCACAAACAGCGGGTTGCGGTCAAAGGCCCAGCGCCGCGCGTACTCCTGCGCGCGCTCTCGGTTATAGGTTCCCGTTACCAGCAAAAAGATCACTCCCTTCACTTCAGTATATGCCGTGCCCCCTTGCGGGTGCTACGACCCCGAATTTGAAAACAAAACTTCACATAAGCGCCGCTTTCCTCGGGGGAAGTGGCGGAAAGAGGACAATTATGGACATCAAGGATCCCTCGCTCGCTCCCGCGGGCCACAAGAAGATCGACTGGGTAAGCGCCTATATGCCCGTCCTTTCGGGCATACGGGAGGAGTTCCGGCGCACCAAGCCCTTCCGCGGGCTGCGCATTGCCATGTCGATCCACCTTGAGGCCAAGACCGCCTACCTTGCCACCGTCCTAAAGGACGGCGGCGCCGAGGTCTACGCCACGGGCTGCAACCCCCTCTCCACGCAGGATGACGTGGCGGCGGCACTCGCCGAGCGCGGCGTTTTCGTATTTGCCCGCCACGGGGTATCCGCCGAGGAATACGAGGAGCATCTCCTCTCGGTGCTGACCTGCCATCCCCACCTGATGATCGACGATGGAGGCGACCTCACCTCGCTCCTGCACGGCAAGGCCCAGGCGCTTGGCGACTGTCTCATCGGCGGGGCCGAGGAGACCACCACGGGCATCCACCGCCTCCTCGCGCGTGAGGCGCAGGGCGGGCTCCGCTTCCCGATGGTGGACGTCAACGATGCCGACTGCAAGCATCTTTTTGATAACCGTTACGGCACGGGCCAGTCCACCTTTGACGGTATCATGAACACCACGAACCTCATCATTGCGGGAAAGTGTGTGGTCATTGCGGGCTACGGCTGGTGCGGCAAGGGCGCTGCCATGCGCGCCAAGGGACTTGGCGCCCGCGTGGTGGTCACCGAGATCGATCCCGTCAAGGCGATCGAGGCGGCCATGGACGGCTTTGACGTCCGCCCGATGAGCGAGGCCGCCGCGATGGGTGACCTCTTTATCACGCTCACCGGCTGCCGCGACGTGATCCGTGCCGAGCATTTTGCCGTGATGAAGGACGGGGCCCTCCTCTCGAATGCCGGCCACTTTGATGTGGAGATCGATAAGGTGGCACTCGAGGCCGCTGCCACGCGCGTCTATGAACGCAAGCCGAACATTATGGGCTACGAGATGAAGGACGGACGCACCCTCAACCTTTTGGCCGAGGGGCGCCTCGTCAACCTGGCGGCAGGCAACGGTCACCCCGCCGAGATCATGGATATGAGCTTTGCCATTCAGGCCAAGAGTCTTGAATTTCTTCTCAGTAACAAGGATACTCTCGCCCCCCGCGTTTACCGCGTCCCCGCGGAGATCGACCGTGAGGTCGCCACACGGAAGCTTTGCGGCATGGGCCTTGCGATCGACACGCTCTCCCCCGAGCAGGAGGCCTACCTCGCCGCCTGCGAATAAGCGAAAGAAAAAACCGCCAAAAGGCGGTTTTTTCTTATTTTTCAGTAGAAAGTAACATCATTCTCCCTATTTTTCCTTTTTATTCAATTTTTCTTATTTCCGCATCCTTTTTCTCGTATACCTTACCGTTTTTTACTATATTCCCTTAGAATTCTATTCCCGATGAGGGTGTATAAACGTTTCTACATTTTCGCCTTGTTCTTTTCCTGTGCCAGTGAGCATAGAATGGGTAAAAAAGGAGAAGGCGCCATGGAGATCAAGGTAGGAGCAAGAAGAACAGAGGTCTTTCGTGAGGAGGGCATCCCCCACGCCGAGGTGGTGCTCTCTCTTCCCGTAGCTAAGGGGGAGGGGGCGGCGGCCGCGGCCGTCAATTCCTTTTACGGGCGCCTCGGAGAGGGAGCGATGGAGATCGGGCGGGTGCTTCTCTTCCCTCGGGCCAAGGCCCGCTACGAGGCATCCGGCGACCCACGCCGCCGCTTTACGCACCGCCCGTACCGCTTGGAGCTTACCGCCGTATGCGCGCGCCAAGGGGAGGCGACCGAGGTCCGACGCACGGCGACGCTCTTTCACCGAGCACGGCGGCTCTATACCGAGACGGTCACGGAGCGCATCACCCCCGAGGGGTGGATCCTCCCCCAAAAGCCACCACAAAGGAAGAAGGCCGCAAAAAAAGGATAACGGCTGTGCCGTTATCCTTTTTTTATGCCAAACACGCGGCGGGCGTTCTCAAACGTCAGGGCGGCGCACTCCTCAGGCGAAAGGCCGATCGCTTCGGCCAATGCCGCGTTCGTGAAGGGAAGATAGCCCGAATGATTCAGCTTACCGCGGTGCGGGGGGGGAGCAAGGTAGGGACAGTCGGTCTCGATGAGCAGACGGTCCTTGGGGACCGAGGCCGCCACCTCACGGATGCGGGCGGCATTCTTGAAGCTTACGGTGCCCGAAAAGGAGATGTAATAGCCCCGCTTTGTCAGCTCGCGCGCCATTTCGGCACTGCCCGAAAAGCTATGGAAGATGCCCGTGACACGGGGGAACTCCAAAACCACGTCGAAGCAGTCGCCGTGGGCATCGCGGTCATGGATCACCACGGGGAGGGAAAGGCGCTCCGCCATGGCCATCTGGGCGCGGAAGAGTGCCTTCTGCTTTTCCTTATCGGTACCGTCGTAATGGTAATCGAGCCCGATCTCACCGAGGGCCACGGCCCTTGATGCGGGGTCGCGGAGCAGGGCCTTGATCTCACCGAGGGCGGCCGCGGGGTCGGAGAGGGCCTGCCCGTCGTTCGGGTGGATGCCAAGGGCGGTGAGCATGCCACCGTAT
>JAFQWT010000183.1 GCA_017407375.1 Clostridia bacterium | reverse complement strand
GGGGCGCAAGCTTGGCATCACGGGCAAGGGGCGCTGCAACCTGACCAACGACTGTCCTGTCGACGAATTTTTACGGAACGTAACGAAAAATCCGCGGTTTTTGCATTCCGCGATCGCCCGCTTCTCTCCTGCCGACACCATGGCCTACTTTGAGGCGCTCGGCGTGCCTCTCAAGACCGAGCGGGGGGCGCGGGTATTCCCCGTTTCCGACCGCGCGGGTGACGTGGTGGATGCCCTGGCAAGGGCCATGCACGGTGCCGCGCGCGTACGCGGCCATGTGGAGGCGATCACACCGAGGGACGGGAGCTTTACCGTAACGTGCGACGGGCGCGACTACCCCGCGGAGCGCGTAATCCTGGCCACGGGAGGCCTCTCCTACCCGCGGACGGGCTCGGACGGCAGCGGCTACCGCCTGGCCGAGGCGCTCGGGCATACGGTAACGTCCCTCCTTCCCTCGCTGGTGCCGCTGGAGTCTCCCGACGAGGACTGCCGCAGGATGCAGGGACTCTCCCTCAAGAACGTGGCGCTCTCGGTCCGTGACCCTGCGGGGCGGACGGTGTACGAGGACTTTGGTGAGATGCTGTTCACGCACTTTGGCCTTTCGGGCCCGATGGTGCTGTCCGCCTCGGCGCATTTGCATCTTCCCTCGCTCGGCGGCTACGAGGCGGTCATCGACCTCAAGCCCGCGCTTGACGAAAGGACCCTGGATGCCCGCCTCCTCTCCGAGCTTTCCGCGGGTGCCAACCGCGACCTTTCCAACGTCCTTGCCACCCTTCTGCCCGCAAGCATGATCGGGGTGGCGCTCCGCCGCCTTGGCCTTGCGGCCGACCGCAAGGGCCACTCGGTCACGCGGGAGGAGCGGCGACGGCTTTTACAGCTGCTCAAGGGCTTTCGCATCCCGCTGTCGGGCCCGCGGCCCATTGACGAGGCGATCGTGACCTCGGGCGGGGTCGACGTCCGTGAGGTCGACCCGCGGACCATGGAGTCCCGCCTTCAGAGGGGACTCTACTTTGCGGGTGAGATCCTTGACGTTGACGCCTACACGGGCGGCTTTAATCTTCAAATTGCATTCTCCACGGCGTACCTCGCGGCCAAGGCCGCCACGGCGCCGAGAAAGGAACAACTATGAACATTGCCATTGACGGCCCCAGCGGTGCGGGCAAAAGCAGTCTTGCCAAGGCCATTGCCAAGCGCCTCGGCATCGTTTACGTGGACACGGGGGCGCTCTACCGCACCATCGGTCTTTACGTAAAGGAAAAGGGGGTTGACCCGCACGACGAGGCGGGCGTGACCGCCCTCCTCCCCGAGATCGACCTCGCGCTCCGCTTTGAGGGCGGCACCCAGAGGATCTACCTGTGCAGCAAGGACGTGGGGGACAGCATCCGCACGCCCGAGATGTCGCTCTACGCCTCAGCCGTTTCCGCGATCGGCACGGTGCGCGTCTTCCTTCTGGAGACCCAGCGGCGGGTGGCGCGGGAGTGCTCCGTGGTCATGGACGGGCGTGACATCGGCACCGTGATCCTGCCCGATGCCGAGTGCAAGATCTTCCTGACCGCCTCCTCCGAG
>JAFQWT010000182.1 GCA_017407375.1 Clostridia bacterium | reverse complement strand
GCCCTTCCCTTCACCGAGGGGGGCGGCACGCTCCGCCTTCTCCCGCCCGTGGAGAGCCGCTCCTACATCGACCTGACCTTAGCGATGCTTTCCCGCTTTGGGGCGCCCGTGCGCACCGAGGGGGACGTCCTGCACGTGGGGGCCGTCTGTGCCCTGACGCCGGCCGACGTCACCGTGGAGGGCGACTACTCAAACGCCGCCTTCTTTGAGGCGCTCCGTGTCCTTGGGCACGACGTCCGCGTGACGGGGCTTGACCCCGAGAGCCGCCAGGGCGACCGCGTATACCGCGAGTATTTTGCCGCGCTGGAGGCGGGTACGCCCACGCTCTCGCTGGCGGACTGCCCCGACCTCGGCCCCGTCCTGATGGCGGTGGCCGCCGCGCGGCACGGCGCCGTGTTTACCGACACGGCACGCTTAGCCATCAAGGAAAGCGACCGCGGCGCCGCCATGGCCGAGGAGCTTTCAAAGCTTGGCACCCGCGTGACGGTGGAGAAAAACCGCATCACGGTGGAGGGCGGCACGCTCTCCTCTCCCCGCGCCCCGCTTTGCGGGCACAACGACCACCGCATCGTCATGGCGCTTGCGACCCTTGCCACCCTGGTGGGTGGGTGCATCGAGGGGGCGGAGGCCGTAAAGAAAAGTTTACCGGAATATTTTGATATCCTAACACAGTTGGGAGCAAAGGTGATACTATGAAGCTAACGAAAGACAAAAAGATCCTCATCGTCGGCCTTGGGCTTCTCGGCGGCAGCTATGCGCAGTCGCTCACGCGCCAGGGCTTTACGGTGAACGGCATTACCAGAAGCCAGAAATCGGTCGATTACGCCCTGAAGCAGGGGTGGATCCGTGAAGGCACGGCTGAGGTCGATCCCCGCCTTGTGGGGGAGGCCGACCTTATCGTATTCGCCCTCTATCCCGGGGTGTTTATCCGCTGGATCGAGGAGCATCAGGCCCTTTTCAAGAGCGGAGCGATCCTCACCGACGTCACGGGTGTGAAGGCCTGCATCGTTGACAGGATCCAGGGAATGCTCCGCCCCGACGTGGAGTTCATTGCCGCCCACCCGATGGCGGGGCGCGAGCGCTCGGGCATTGAGTACAGCGACGAGGCCATTTTTGCGGGCGCCAACTACGTGGTCACCCCCTCGGAGAGGAACACCGCCGAGGCCATTGAGCTGTGCGAGGATCTTGGACGCACGCTGGGCTTTGCGCGCATCTCCTCGCTCTCCCCGACCGAGCACGATGAGATCATTGGCTACGTTTCCCAGCTGACGCACTGCATTGCGGTCTCGTTGATGACCGCCAAGTCCTACGACAACCTTGAGGACTACACGGGCGACAGCTTCCGCGATCTGACCCGCATCGCCCGTCTGAACGATGAGATGTGGAGCGAGCTTTTCCTCCTCAATAAGGACACCCTGCTGGCACAGATCGACCTCTTTGAGGCCGAGATGGCCAAGATCCGCCACTACCTTTCCACCGAAAACCGCGAGGCCCTGCGCGAGATCATGCGCCACTCCACGGCGCGCCGCGCCCTCTTTGATAAGAAAAAACGCTGACATCCCAAAGGAGCACCACCGCCATGAATATGAATTTTATCCGCAAGCTTCCGATCCCGAAGGAGGTCAAGGCCGAATACCCCCTGACCGAGGAGCTCCGCCTGAAAAAGGCCGAGCGCGACGCCGAGATCGCCAAGATCTTTACGGGCGAGAGCGATAAGTTCCTGCTCGTCATTGGCCCCTGCTCGGCCGACAACGAGGACAGCGTCCTCGATTACATCCACCGCCTGGCCGTCCTTGGTGAGCGCGTGAAGGACAAGATCGTGATGATCCCGCGCATCTACACGGGTAAGCCGAGAACGACGGGAGACGGCTACAAGGGCATTCTCCACCAGCCGAACCCCGTGGGCAAGCCCGACCTTCTGCAGGGCATCATCACGGTCCGTGAGCTGCACATGCGCGCCTTCCGTGAGACCGGCCTCACCTCGGCGGACGAGATGCTCTATCCCGAAAATCACCGCTACCTTGACGACCTGCTTTCCTACGTGGCCGTGGGGGCGCGCTCGGTGGAGGACCAGCACCACCGCATGACGGCCAGCGGCCTCAAGATCCCCGTGGGCATGAAAAACCCGACGAGCGGCGACCTGACGGTCATGATGAACTCGATCACCGCAGGCCAGCACCGCCACGCCTTTATCTACCGCGGCTGGGAGGTCGAGAGTGAGGGCAACCCCTACACCCATGCCATCCTGCGCGGCTACGTGGACGAGCTTGGCAACTCCTACCCGAACTACCACTACGAGACGCTCATGCGCCTTTCGGAGCTGTACGCCAAGCGCGAGCTTAAGAACCCCGCCGCGATCGTGGACGTGAACCACGCGAACTCGGGCAAGAAGTACGCGGAGCAGATCCGCATCTCAAAGGAGATCGTGGAGAGCCGCCGACAGAACGCCGACATCGGGCGTCTTGTCAAGGGTCTGATGATCGAGAGCTATCTTGAGGACGGTGCGGGCAAGGCCGAGGAGGGCGTGTACGGCCGCTCCATCACCGACCCCTGCCTTGGCTGGGCAAAGACCGAGCGCCTGGTGCTTGACCTTGCCGAGGCGCTATAACTAACGAAAGGAAGTACATCATGGCACTTTCAAGGGAGACCGTTACCGCCCTGAAGGGGCGCGGCTTTCTCCGCAACCGCGGCACCGACTGCTTCTCGGGCCATGTGGTCACAGCGGGCGGCGTTTACACGGCCGACGACCTCTATGCCATCGCCGAGTGCGCGAAAATTTACGGAAACGGTAAGGTTTCCTTTACATCGCGCCAGTCGGCCGAGATCGTGGGGATCCCCGCCGAGCACATTGACGAGGCCGAGGCGTTTCTCAGGGAGCGCCACCTCTCCTTCGGTGGCACGGGCGCGCGTGTGCGCCCCATTACGGCGTGCAAGGGCACGACCTGCGTCTTTGGGAACATGGACACGCAGGCCTTGGCCGCACGGCTCCACGAGCGCTTTTATCTCGGTATGCGTGAGGTAACGCTCCCCCATAAGCTGAAGATCGGCATTGGTGGCTGCCCCAACAGCTGCATGAAGCCGAGCTTGAACGATATCGGCATTGAGGCACGCGTACTCCTCTCCTACGATGAGAGCGCCTGCCGGGGGTGTCCCGCGTGTGCCGCGGCGGCGGCCTGCCGCTCGGGTGCCATTTTGCGGGGAGAGGACGGCTTTGTCACCCTTGACCCCACGGTGTGCCGCAGCTGCGGCCTGTGCGTTGGGCGTTGTCCCTTTGGCGCCTTTCCGAAGGAGCGTGACGTTGTGTGCCTTGTGACGGTGGGCGGCACGTGGGGCAAGACCCGCCGTGACGGAACGCCCCTTTCCTTCCCCGTCTATCCCGAGGAGGTCGAGGAAACGCTCCTTGCGATCCTTCTCTTTTACCGCAAGAACGGCTTCAAGGGGGAGCGCCTTGGCACCACGGTGGACCGCCTTGGCATTGCCGCCCTGGAGGGGGCGATCCGTGACGGCTCGCTCCTTGCCGAGCAAGAAGCCATTCTGGCGGCCCCGCTGTGTGAGCGCACGGAGGCCGCCCCGTGAGGCGCCTCCTTTCGCTTTTACTCCTTTTTTCGCTTTTGCTCCTCCCCTCCTGTGCGGCCACCGAGCCACCCGAGGAAACGGCCGCCGCCCCTAAGCGGGTGGCGGTCCTTTTTTCGTCGCTTGCCGAGGCGTGGCAGGACGCGGGGGGAGAGGTAGCGATCACCGTCCGTGAGAGTGTTGAGCGCGGTCTCGTGCCTGAGGGAACGCCCCTTGTGGACGGGGGTGCCGGCAAGCGCATTGATACCGAGCGCTTGCTCTCGCTGGCGCCCGACCTTGTCATTGCCTCCGCCGACGTGCCCGCCCAGGTCGCGGCGGCCGAGCTTTGCCGCGCAGCGGGGATCAAGACTCTCCTTTTCCGCGTGGATACCTACGCCGACTACCGTGAGACCCTCCGCGCGATGACCGCCCTCACGGGGGACACCGCCGCCATGGAGGCGCTCACCGCCCTTGACGGTGAGATCACCGCGCTCCTTGCCTCACCCGAGGCCGCGGCGGCCCGCGGGCAGCGCATCGTGTTCATCCGTGCGGGGGGTACGGCGGCCTCGACCAAGGCCAAGCTCCCCTCCGACCATTTTGCTGCCGCCATGCTTTCGGAGCTTGGCTGCCGCAACCTGGCCGAGGAGGCCCCCCTCCTTGTCGACACCCTCTCCACCGAGGCGATCCTAGCGGCCGACCCCGATCATCTCTTTTTCTCGCTGATGGGGGACGAGGCCGCCGCACGCGCCAACGTGGAGGCGCTTCTCTCCCGCCCCGAGTGGCAGGCCCTGCGCGCCGTCCGTGAGGGGCGCGTGACGATCCTCTCCCGTGCGCTCTTTCATTACAAGCCGTGCCTGCGCTGGGCCGAGGCCTACCGCGCGCTGATCGGCATTTTTTCCGAGGAGGTGAAGGAATGAAGCGCTATCCGCTTACCCTTTTCCTTTTGTCTGTGGCTCTCCTTCTTTTGGCCTGCCTTTCGCTGGCCCTCGGGAGTGCCGACCTCTCGCTCTCCTCGCTGTTTGCGGGTCTTTGTGGGCGGGAGGGCTATGAGACCGAGCGGGCCATCCTCCTCTACGTCCGTCTGCCGCGGCTCTTGGCGGCGATGCTTGCAGGGGTGGGGCTCTCGCTCTCGGGCGTTTTGCTCCAGGACGTGATGGGCAATGCCCTGGCGGGCCCCAACACGGTCGGTCTGAATGCGGGCGCCGGGCTGTTTGCCGTTCTCCTTTTGGCGCTGGCTCCCGCGGCCGCACCTCTCCTTCCGCTGGCCGCCTTTTTGGGGGCAACGCTGGCCGCCCTGCTCGTCCTCGGCTTAGCCGAGGGGGCGGGTGGCGGGCGCCACACCGTGATCTTAGCGGGGGTGTGCTGCTCGGCGCTCTTTCAGGCGGGCATCTCGCTCCTCACGGCGATCGACACCGATCTCCTCTCCGAGTACAGCGCCTTTTCGGTCGGCGGGTTTGCGGGAGTGCGTATCTCCGCCCTTATCCTCCCCGCCGTCCTTATCCTCCTCTCGCTCCTTGCGGCGCTCCTCCTTTCGCCGCGCATCCGCATCCTCTCGTTAGGGGATAGCGCCGCCACGGCGTTGGGCGTGCGTGTGCGCCCCCTGCGGGCGGTGGCCCTCCTTTTGGCGGCGCTCTCGGCGGCCTCGGTCATCAGCTTTTGCGGGCTGCTCGGCTTTGTCGGCCTGCTGGTCCCCCACGCGGCGCGGCGCCTTGTCGGCCCCTCACTTCCGCGTCTTTTGCTCACAGCCCCTCTCCTTGGCGGGGCGCTGTTGGTGGCGGCCGACCTATGCTCCCGCCTCCTTTTTGCCCCCTCCGACGTTCCCGTGGGGATCCTCACCTCTCTCCTTGGGGCGCCCTTCTTTCTATTTCTCTTGATGAAGGGGAGGAGCCGCCATGCTTGACGTTAAGGAATTGACACTCATCCGCGGCAAAAGCACCATTCTTAGTAACGTTTCCTTTACATTGAAGAAGGGGAGCGTGACCGTCCTTCTCGGTAAGAACGGGAGCGGAAAGACCTCGCTTTTGCGCTGCCTTTCCCGTGAGCTTATCCCCTTTGGGAGCATTACCCTCGCAGGGGATCCCCTCGCCTCGCTCCCTCCGCGGGAGCGGGCCCGCCGCCTTGGGCTGATGCCCCAGCTCCTCCCGCCGACCGACATGAGCGTGCGGGAGCTTTGCCTTCTCGGGAGGAGTCCCCACCGACGCCTTCTCTCCCGCCTCTCCCGGACAGACCGTGCGGCCGTTTCTCACGCGCTGGAGGTCACGGGGCTTATGCCCCTGGCCGAGAGGAGCGTCCACTCGCTTTCGGGCGGGGAGCAGCGGCGCGCGTTTTTTGCCACGCTCCTGGCACAGGACACCCCGCTCCTCCTTCTCGATGAGCCCACCGCCCACCTGGATGCGGCGGCGCGACGGCACCTTTTGTCGCTTGTTTCACGGGTGGCGCGAGAGGAGGGGCGGACCGTGCTATGCGTCCTGCACGAGCTTTCCGACGCTGTCCGCCTTGCCGACCGTGTGCTGGTGCTGGATAACGGGCAGTTGGCCTTTGACGGAACGACCGCGGAGTTCATCGCCTCCCCGCTTCCCGAGCATCACTTTGGCACAACCCGCCATCACGGTGAGGACGGCCTGCCGCTCTACTACTAAAATAAAAATCCACCCGCATAGCGGGTGGTTTTTCGTTTACCAAAAAGAAAAAGAAGGGTAAAAACCCTTCTTTTTCTTTTAAAAGCGATTACTCCGCATCGGCGGCGTCGGCATCGACCAGCTTGATGAGCGCCATCTCAGCGGCGTCACCGCGGCGCGGGCCGAGCTTGTAGATGGTGGTGTAGCCACCGTTTCTCTTCTCGTAGCCGGGGGCGATGGTATCAAAGAGCTTCTTGGCGACGTCCTCTTTGGTGATGTAGGCAAGGGCCTGACGGTAAGAGGCGAGCGTATTCTCTTTGCCGAGGGTAATCATCTTCTCCGCAACAGCGCGGACTTCCTTCGCTCTGGTGAGCGTAGTTTCGATCTTGCCGTTCTCAAGCAGATACGTGACCATACCGCGAAGCATGGCGTTTCTGTGAGCGGTCGGCCGGCCGAGCTTTCTCGTTCCGGGCATTGTTCTATCCTCCTAACAGTTATTGGTCATTCCTCAACCGATTTCAGGTCGAGGTCCAGCGAATGAAGCTTCTGGATCACCTCTTCGAGCGACTTCTTACCAAGGTTGCGGACCTTGATCATGTCTTCCTCGGTGCGGTTGATCAGATCTTCGACAGTATCAATGCCGGCGCGCTTCAGGCAGTTGAAGCTGCGGACCGACAGGTCAAGCTCCTCAATGGTCATCTCAAGGACCTTTTCCTTCTTGGTCTCTTCTCTCTCGACCATGATGACGGCGTTCTTCGCCTCGTCGGTCATGTCAACGAAGAGGTTGAGATGCTCGTTGAGAATCTTGGCTCCGTGCGAAATCGCTTTTTTCGCACTCAGAGTACCGTTGGTCAGTACGTGCAAGGTCAGTCTGTCATAATCCGTGATGTTACCCACGCGGGTGTTCTCCACCTTGTATTCCACCTTGTACACGGGGGTAAAGATCGAATCGGTGAAGATCGTGCCGAGCGGAGCGCTGGCACCGGCGCCAAGCTGAGAAACGTAGTTCTGCTTGTTCTTATCGGCGGGAACGTAGCCGCGGCCGGAGTCAAAGGTCAGCTCCATGAAGAAGCGCGAGTTATCATTGATCGTGGCAAGGACGTGGTCGGGATTCAGAATCTCGATGTCCGCATCGGGAGTGATATCGCCCGCCGTAACGACCTTGGGACCCGTGACGTCGATGATGACGGTCTTAGGACCCTCGCAGTACAGCTTTGCGATGATACCCTTCACGTTCAGAATGATCTCGGGAACGTCTTCCTTGGCACCCGCCACCGTGGAGATCTCGTGCAGGACGCCCTCGATCTTAACGGAGGTGACGGCATATCCGGGGAGAGAGCTGAGCAGAATGCGGCGCAGAGAGTTACCAAGCGTGATGCCATACCCTCTTTCCAGGGGCTCAACAACAAACTCACCCTCGCTTCCGTCCTCGTTCAGCTCGGTGGTGATAATATTGGGTTTCTCAAACATCGTAATGCTCCTCCTATACAATATTTCGGTTGGCTACCCTCAAAAATGAGGGTAGGTCTTGCATTGAAAATGCCACACCGAAGCACCCCGCTGTGTCGGGGCTCGGCCGTGACACGCGGAGGGTTACTTGGAATAAAGTTCG
Source organism: Clostridia bacterium (assembly GCA_017407375.1). GTDB lineage: Bacteria > Bacillota > Clostridia > Oscillospirales > CAG-272 > UBA1740. The sequence continues at coordinate 7,219 of JAFQWT010000182.1, read as the reverse complement.
ACGATGAGCTGCTCCTCGAAGTCGAAGTCGATGTCCTCTCTCGTGGGGAGAGCCACGACCTTGGCAGCGAGATCCTGCTCGTTGAAGTCAAGCCACTTCGGCTTCACGCGGGAGGGAGCGTTCTCGGCGAGGGCCTTGATCTTGGCACCGTCGCGGCGGCTCTCCTTCACGGCGACAACGTCGCCCGCCTTCACGAGCATCGAGGGGATGGTGGCCTTGTTACCGTTGATGGTGAAGTGGCCGTGCAGAACGAGCTGACGGGCCTCCTTGCGGCTCTCAGCCATGCCCATGCGGTACACCACGTTATCGAGGCGGCGCTCCAGAAGGACAAGCAGGTTCTCACCCGTCATGCCCTCTTTGGCCTCGGCGATCTCGTAATAGTTTCTGAACTGTCTCTCAAGGACGCCGTAGTAGCGTCTCGTCGCCTGCTTTTCGCGGAGGTGACGGCCGTAGTCCTCGACCTTCTTACGGGCAGCGCCGTGCTGGCCGGGGGCCGTGCCGCGCTTCTCAACGGGGCACTTCGAGGAGAGACACTTGTCGCCCTTCAGATAGAGCTTCTTACCCTCTCTGCGGCAGAGCTTGCAGTTAGCACCAGTATATCTTGCCATTTTCTTTATACCTCCCTTGAATTAAACACGGCGGCGCTTAGGCGGGCGGCAGCCGTTGTGGGGAATGGGCGTCACGTCACGGATGAGCGTGATCTCAAGGCCCGCAGTCTGCAGAGCGCGGATGGCGGACTCACGGCCCGACCCGGGACCTCTGACATAGACCTCAACCGTCTTCATGCCGTGCTCAACGGCGGCCTTGGCGGCCGTCTCCGCGGCGGTCTGAGCGGCGTAGGGCGTGGACTTTCTCGAGCCCTTGAAGCCCATCTCACCGGCCGAAGCCCACGAGATCGCGTTGCCCTTGGTATCGGTGATGGTCACAATGGTGTTATTGAAGGTGGAGCGGATATGTGCGGCGCCCGACTCAACGTTCTTGCGCTCGCGGCGTTTCTTGACAATCTTCTTGCCGACATTAGCTTTAGCCATCTTTCGTCACTCCTTATTTCTTCTTGTTGGCGATCGTCTTCGCCGGACCTTTTCTGGTTCTGGCATTGGTCTTGGTGCGCTGACCGCGGACAGGCAGGCCCTTTCTGTGGCGGATGCCGCGATAGCAGTTGATCTCGACCATGCTCTTGATGTTCATGGCGACTTCACGGCGGAGGTCACCCTCGACGTGGTAGTCGGCCTCGATAACGTCACGAAGCTTAGCAACCTCGTTCTCGCTGAGGTCTTTGGCACGGGTATTCGGATCGATTCCGGTCTTGGCCAGAATGTCCTGTGCGCTCTTGAGCCCGATACCGTAAATGTAGGTCAGGGCGATCTCAATGCGCTTGTTGTTGGGAATATCAACACCAGCAATACGAGCCATGGATATTACTCTCCTTTTGTTTTAATTTGACCGTGAAAGGCTTAGCCCTGCTTCTGCTTGTGCTTGGGGTTCTCGCAGATAACCATGACGCGACCTTTTCTCTTGATGATTTTGCACTTTTCGCAAATCTTCTTGACGGAAGGCTTTACTTTCATTCTTGTATACCGTTCCTTTCAGTACGTTTACTTTTTCCTCCAGGTGATGCGGCCCTTGGTGAGGTCATAGACCGAGACCTCAACCGTTACCGTGTCACCGGGCAGGATCTTGATATAGTTCATACGGAGCTTACCCGAAATGTGGGCGGTCACAACGTGCCCGTTGGGCAGCTTGACCTTGAAGGTGGCGTTCGGAAGTGCTTCTAAGACAACGCCGTCCTCAAACTCAATAAGATCATCCTTCGGCAAAAAAAATCCCTCCCCTTTTGCATAATAGCTCATTTGATATCGGTCATAAGCTCGGGACCGTCCGGCGTGACCGCCACTGTGTTTTCATAGTGTGCGGAAAGCGAGCCGTCCACGGTTACGACTGTCCAGCGGTTGGGCAGGATGCGTACGTCCGCACCGCCCGCGTTGACCATCGGTTCGATGGCAAGCGTCATACCCGCGAAAAGGCGTACGCCGCGCCCGGGCGTCCCAAAGTTCGGGACCTCCGGCTCCTCGTGAAGCTCGGCCCCCACACCGTGGCCGACAAACTTGCGGACCACCGAGTAGCCAAATTCACGGACGTACGTGTCCACAGCGCTCCCGATATCACCGATACGGTTGCCAACCACAGCGGCCGCGGCTCCACGGCGGAAGCTCTCCTCCGTCGCCCGAATCAAGGCGGCTGCCTCTTGGCTGACCGTTCCCACCGCAAAGGTCCTGGCGGCATCGCCGGTGAACCCGCGGTAGTGAGCGCCGACATCCACCTTCACGATATCGCCCTCGGTAAGAAAGCGATCCTCGGCGGGAATGCCGTGTATGACCTCGTCATTGATGCTGATGCAGGCGGCAGCGGGAAACCCGCCGTACCCGAGGAAGGTCGGACGTGCATTGCATTTTTCTATGTAAGCACGAATGACACTATCGAGCGCCTTGGTTGAAATACCGGGGCGTATCGCCTCCTCGGCTACGAGGAGTGCCTCGCCTGTAATTCGGCAAGCTTGCCTCATCAGCTTGAGCTGTTCTGTATTTTTGATCGGAATCATGCGTTTTTGACTCCCAAAGCACGGAGCGTCCGCGCCGTTGTCTCTCCCACGCTATCGGCCCCTCGGACGCTGAGGAGCAGTCCGAGCGATGCATAGAAGCCCTTAAGCGGCTCGGTCGTTTCGTGATAGACGCGCAGACGGTCACAAACGACCTCCGGCTTATCGTCGCGGCGGACGGTCAGAGCCGAGCCGCACTTATCACAAGCGCCCTCACGCTTGGGAGGCAGTGACACCACGTGATAGGTAGCACCGCACTCACCGCAGACGCGGCGCCCGCTCATACGGCTAACGATGACCTCATCGTCAACCTCCAGCGAGATGACCGCATCCGGGCGGATCCCCATGCGCTCCAGCGCCTCGGCCTGAGGCACCGTGCGGGGAAATCCGTCAAGGATAAAACCGTTTTTACAGTCGGGAGCTGCCAGACGCTCTTGAATGATCGAAACGACCACGTCATCGGGCACGAGGGCCCCATTGTCAATATACGTCTTGGCGGCAATTCCCGTCGGTGTGCCCTCCTTCACGGCTTGCCGGATAATGGCACCCGTGGAGATCGTCGGAATGCCGAAGCGTTCCGAAACGATCTCCGCCTGAGTACCCTTCCCGGCCCCGGGGGCACCGAGAAAAATGATCTTCATAGATCCCGACTCCTTAGGACAGGAAGCCCTTATAGTTACGCATCGTCAGCTGGGCCTCAAGCTCACGCGCCGTTTCCAGCGCGATGCCGACCACGATGAGGATCGAGGTACCGCCGAACGTGAAGCTCTGGGCAAGGTACTGCGCCTCTGCGGCACTGGCAATGGCACCGAGGATCGGCTCGATGACGAGGGGACGGACGATGATCGGCAGGATCGCCACGACCGAGAGGAAGAGAGCGCCCATCAGGGTGATCTTACCAAGGATACGCTTGATATACTCTGCCGTCGGTCTGCCCTGACGGATGCCGGGGATCATACCGCCGTTCTTTTTGAGGTTGTTGGCAAACTCAACGGGGTTAAACGAGATCGTGATATAGAAGTAAGCAAACGCGATGATCAGCACAAAGAGGATGATCGGATACACCCAACCGTTCGCATCAAAGACGCGATAGAGCCAGCCCCAGAAGTTATCGGTCTTTTCCGTCACGCCGCACAGCACGAGGATCGTGGTGGGGAGCGAAACGATCGAGGACGCGAAGATGACAGGCATAACGCCCGACATATTGAGCTGGAGGGGCAGGTTGGTGCTCTGTCCGCCGTACATCTTACGGCCGACCACACGCTTGGCGTACTGCACAGGAATTCTGCGCTCACTACCCGTGATGAAGATGATGAAGAAGGTGAGTGCCAGAAGGCCGAGGATCACAAAGAGCGCAAGGCCGATGGCACCAAAGCCCTTACCGACCGACGTGCCGAACGAGCTGATGCAAAGCGAGACCAGCATGATGAGCGTGGAGGGCAGGGAGTGGATGATGTTGAAGAACAGGATGAGCGAGATACCGTTGCCAAGACCGTTCTCGTTGATCTTCTCGGCGAGCCACATCACAAGCGAGGCGCCCGCACAGAAGCAGATGACGATAACGGAGGCATAAAGGAACCACGTCCAGGACTGTCCCTCACCCCAGACCGCCTCGGGCATAAGCATGCCGTTCTTCGCAAGCAGGATGTAGTAGCCGATCGCCGTCACAACTGAGAGAATGACGGTGACGATACGCGTCCACTTGTTGACGAACTGCTTGCCCTCCTCACCGCGCTTGGCGATCTCGCCAAGCTTCGGGAAGGCAACGGTCAGAAGCTGCAGCACGATGGAGGCCGTGATGTACGGCGAGATACCAAGGGCAAACAGCGTTGCTTGCTCCAGCGCGCCGCCGGAGAGCGTTGAGAGATACGAGAAGATCGTGTTGCCGAACTGCGCATTGAAGTTCGAGGCATCCACGTAAGGAACAGGGATCACGGCGCCGATGCGGTACAGAAGAAGGATAAACAGGACCACAAGGATCTTGCTCTTGATCTCCGGTACGCGCCAGGCCTTCCTCAAAGTCTGAAGCATTTAGATCACCTCAGTCTTTCCACCTGCTGCCTCTATCTTCTCCTTTGCCGAATTTGAAAAGACAGCCGCTTTCACGGTAAGTTTTTTAGTGAGCTCGCCGTTACCAAGGATCTTGACGCCGTCGTCGATACGCGTGACAAGGCCCGCCTCGCAAAGGGCGGCGGTGTCGATCACCGCACCGTCTTCAAATCTGTTCAGTGCTTCAATGTTGACAATAGCAAACTGCTTGCCAAACTTGTTGTAAAAGCCTCTCTTAGGAAGCTTGCGGTAGAGGGGCAGCTGGCCGCCCTCAAAGCCGGGACGGACACCGCCGCCCGAGCGGGCATTCTGGCCCTTGTGGCCCTTACCTGCGGTTTTGCCGTTGCCGGAACCGGGACCTCTTCCCTTACGGTAGGATTCCTGGGCGGAACCGGCCGCGGGCGAAAGTTCATGGAGCTTCATTTCGTTTCCTCCTTATTTATTCCGATCAAACGGTCTCGACCTTGACGAGGTGATGCAGGACGGCGATCTTGCCCGCCAGCACAGCGTCATTGTCGTGGAGAATGCTGTCGCCCGGGCGCTTAAGACCCAGGGAGGCAGCCGTCGCCTTCTGATTCGGCTTTGCCGCGATCAGGCTCTTAACGAGAACAACCTTCACTTTTTCCATGTCGTTTGTCCTCCTTATGCCTTAACGTCTTCCACGGAGAGACCGCGGAGAGCAGCCACTTCCTCAGCCGTGCGCAGCTCGGAAAGACCCACAAAGGTCGCCTTCACCACGTTGATGGGGTTAGAGGAGCGGAGGCACTTGGCACGGATATTCTTGATACCCGCAGCTTCAAGAACCTTACGGACAGAGCCACCCGCGATGATACCGGTACCGGTGGGGGCGGGCTTCAGCAGCACGCGACCCGAGCCGAACTCGCCGGTGACCTCGTGGGGGATGGTGGTGTCGGCAAGCGACACGGTGATCATGTTTTTCTTTGCATCTTCAATTCCCTTGCGGATCGCCTCGGGAACTTCGGCAGCTTTTCCGAGACCGTAGCCAACGCGGCCCTTGCCGTCGCCGATCACCATCAGCGCAGCAAAGCGAGCGATACGACCACCCTTAACGGTCTTGGATACACGGTTCAGAGCGATGAGCGATTCTTTCAAATCATGCTCAGCGGGATTAAATTTTTCTACCATTTTTTCCTCCAAAATGTTCAATGAACTGATTTAGTTTGTTGAACAGTGTACAAACCGGAAAATCAGAACTTCAGGCCGCCCTCGCGAGCGCCTTCAGCCAGTTCCGATACACGTCCGTGATACAGATAGCCGCCGCGGTCGAATACGACCTCAGTGATGCCCTCTGCAATTGCCTTCTCTGCGATCATCTTACCGATTTCGCGTGCTGCTGCTTTGTTGCCGCCGTTAGCGGAAAAATCTTTTCCGAAAGTGGAAGCGCTTACCAGCGTAACGCCCTTCACATCGTCGATGATCTGTGCACTGATATTCGCATTGGAGCGATATACAGCCAGACGAGGACGCTCAGCAGTACCGGAAATCTTTGCTCTGACTCTCTTATGTCTCTTAAGACGAGCCTTGTTTGCATCTTTTCTTGATACCATATCACTTCACTCCTTTCAATTATTTGCCCTTTCCGGCCTTACCGGACTTACGGCGAACGGTTTCATAGCTATACTTAACACCCTTGCCATGATAGGGTTCGGGGGGTCTCTTGCCGCGGATTACCGCTGCCATCTGACCAACCTTCTGCTTGTCGATACCCTTTACGATGATGGTGTTGGAATCCGGAACCTCAAAGGTTACGCCTTCCTCTTCGGTCAGGCAGAATTTCTCCTGGGGAAGACCGGAGGTGGGCATCAGGGAGTGTCCGAGGTAGAGCTGAAGGGTCTTGCCCTGCTTTACTACCTTATAACCTACACCAACGACCTCGAGCTTCTTGGAGTAACCGTTGGTTACACCCTCGACCATGTTTGCGAGAAGAGCTCTGGTAAGACCGTGAAGGCTCTTGTCCTCCTTGGTCTCGCTGGGACGGGTAACGATCATTTCGTTTCCATTGACCGTGATGGTCATACGGGGGCTGAGCTGCTGCGTGAGGGTGCCAAGCTTACCCTTTACGGTTACAACGTTGCCATCTGCGATGGTTACGTTTACGCCTTCGGGAAGCGCGATGGGCATTCTTCCAATTCTAGACATATTCAATACCTCCCGTCTCGATTACCATACAAACGCGAGGACTTCGCCGCCTACGTTGAGGGACTTAGCCTTCTTGCCTGTCATGATACCCTTGGATGTGGAAACGATTGCAATACCGAGGCCGTTCATAACGCTGGGCATATCCTCGCAGCTTGCGTAAATACGCAGACCGGGCTTGGATACGCGGCGGATGCCACGGATAACCTTCTGCTTACCTGCGAGGTACTTCAGGGTAATACGGAGAGTACCCTGCTTACCGTCGTCGATAAACTGGAAGGACTTTACATAACCCTCTTCGGTGAGGATCTCGGCGATTGCCTTTTTCAAATTGGATGCCGGAACATCAACAGTTGCGTGCTTTGCATTGTTTGCATTGCGGATTCTGGTGAGCATATCGGCAATTACGTCTGACAT
>JAFQWT010000181.1 GCA_017407375.1 Clostridia bacterium | reverse complement strand
GCGATATGATCCGCATTGATACGAGAGTTGGCGAGTATCTCGAAAGAGCGTAATGCAAATGCCGCCGCCACCTGGCGGCGGCATTTAAAATATGAGGAGGAAATAACGATGGATATCATGGAAAAAGCGGCCTATATCAAGGGCCTTTGTGAGGGCTTTGGCATTGACGCCGGCAAGCCCGAGGGCAAGCTTTTTAATGAGCTGATCGCCCTTGTCGGTGAGATGGCGGAGAAGATCAACGACCTTGAGGTGGAGTGCCGCGAGCTGCGCGATTATTGCGAGGAGCTTGACGAGGACCTTGGTGACGTTGAGGAGCTTCTTTACGAGTGCGAGGATGAGGATGACGACGAGGAGTATGAGGACGAGGACTTCTATGAGGTCACCTGTCCTGCCTGCGGTGAGACGGTCTGCTTTGATGAGGACGTTGAGCCCGACGATCTCGTTTGCCCCGCCTGCGGCGAGAAGTTTGATGCCACCTGCGATCCTGAGGCCTGCGCTAACTGCGAGGGCTGCAAGTAAGAAATAAGAAAAAGCCCCGAAAGGGGCTTTTTCTTATCGGTTTTGGCGGCGGATCTCGTAGCCGAGGATCGTGGCGGCCGAGGCCGCCGAAAGGGAAGCGCGGAAGTCTCTGCCGTAAGGAATACGGACGGCAAGGTCGCATTTTTCAAGAAGCTTCCGTGAGATACCGCGTTTTTCCCCGCCAACAATGAGAAAGAGGGGGAGAGAAAGGTCGGAGTCGGGTAGGGTGGCGTCGGTGCGTGTGTCCGCCGAAACCACGCGGTAGCCGTGCGCCTTAAAGAGGTCGGCGGCCTCACATTCCTCCGCGGTGTAGATCGGCATAAGCTCGGAGGCACCGGCCGAGGCGCGCGCCAAAACGCCCGCCGCCGAAAACCAATTGCGCTCCCCAAGGATAGCGCCGTTAATACCAAGGGCATAAAGCGAGCGGAGGGCGTAGCCGAGGTTATAGGGGTCCTCGATCCCCTCCAGCATCGCATAAAAGCCATCCCTCGGCAGGGAAGCGATCACGGTGGCCAGCGGGGAGAGCGTACGGCCACTGCACTCAGCCACAAGACCGCCGTGGGTGTTGCCCGTGGTCATGGCGGAGATCTCCTCGGTGGGGAGTGCCACGATAGGGAAGCCCTCCTCCTCGGCACGGTGGCGGAGCCACCCCAGCTCCTTGGCGAGCTTCTTTTCACTTTCCTTGGCGTAGAGAAGGCGTAAAATGCGCCGATCGTTCCAAGGATTTTTTTCTTGCCTTGCCTCAATAAGCGCACGGATCGAGGTCAGGCCCTCAAAAAGTGTGCTTTCTTCAAATTTTTCGTGTTCCTTTTGCATGGCGGGAGCCGCCCTTTCATAAGATGTAGTAACGGAGCTTTCCGATAAAGGAGGGAACGGTACGATGTATCGAAATGAGAGAGCGCGCTGTGAGCTGCTTGCGGAATATCTTGTGGAGAATAACGCCACCGTCCGAAGCGCCGCACGCCATTTCAACGTCAGTAAAAGCACGGTACATAAGGATATCACGGGTCAACTGAAGACCGTGAATCCCGCCTTATACCGTATGGCAAAAAAAGTGCTGGAGGTCAACAAATCCGAGCGGCATCTGCGTGGTGGCGAGGCCACCAGAATGAAGTACCTCGGGAGAAAAAAGGTCATCTGATCCCTCGGCGGACAAGGGAAGTGAAAAAGTCATCCGTGGCACGGCGGACGGTGCGGTAGGCGTAGGCCGCCGCTCCCACGTAGTCGCCCTCCACCTCCACGCTGGGAGGACGCAGGGAAAGATCGTGCCCATTGGAGCCGAGAAATACCCTGGCGCCGTGCCGGACCGCCTTAGCCACCGAGGCGGCAAAGGAGGCGGAGGTCAGCGCGTGCGGTGAGATGAGAAAGGCGGCGTGATTCATGGCAAGAAAGCCGTCAAAATCATCACCGAAGAAGGGAAGATAACGCTCCACGTGACAAAATAGGGGGCAAAGACCGCGGTGGTGAATAAGATGCGCCACCTCGCGCATCAGCGGCGCGGGGAGGGCATCACCGATAGGGAAGACCACGGGCAGAAGGTTGGTTCCCGGAATCGCCAGCGAGGGGAGGCCCTCCAAGGTAGAAATACCGCTCATCAGCATGACCTCGGCAGAGGGGAGAAGGTGGACGTTGCGGTAGTGCTTACCAGAGGCCGCACGGAGACGTGCCAACGCCAAACGGCGGCGGCAGAGAAACTCCGCCACCGACTCACGGTCGGAGAAGAAATGAGGCGTGGCAACAAAAATGCGTACCCGCGCCTCGTAAAGGCGGAGAAGCATTTCCGCGGCCACACCGTCGTACACGGGGCCGCTGTCCATACCGGGGAGCAGATGAATGTGAGCGTCGGCTTTCATGGTCGTCCTTTTTTCTCAGTCTTAGCATATTTAGGATAGCAGATTTCTCCGTAAAATGCAAGCCCTTACCCCTAAAAAGACCACACATAAAATTAAACAAAATTAAAATTTTGTTTAATTTAGGGGAGCGATTTTTATAAAAATCAGGTAAAAACAAGAAAAATATGTAAAAACCCCTTTTCATATACGGGAAATTATGTTATAATATTCTTGTATAACATATTGGGCGTATGCCCGTCAAGGAGGATTGTCCCATGAAAATGAAGTTGCGCGTTCTGACCAATACCGGTAAGGGTAAGATGCTGAGTCTTGCCAAGGCGCTTGCCGATGAATATTCGAACTATGCCGCCGATAAGATCGACCCTGCGTATCCCTGCGATAACGAGCGTCTTGTCGTTATTTTCCTTTCGGCCGCTTCCAAGTATAACGATACCTTCCGTCGCTTCTGCGAGAGTCTCAACAAGAACCTGGCGCAGAACGTTGCCCTTGTGGTGGACGGCGATCTTGAGAAGGCACAGCCCGTTGTGGACTGGCTGAAGGGTGCGGGCGCCAACTTCTGCGAAAATATCCTTACCGTGAACGGCGGTCTGCCCTTTAAGTTCATTAAGGGCTATACGGCCGAGGAAAAGGAGACCGTGTTCCAGTGGTTTGAGGCGGTCGTCCAGAGCTTTAAGCAGGCCTGAGGCCACAAAAAAGAAAACTCCCCACGGGGAGTTTTCTTTTTTTATTTACTGAACGAATTCGTTGTAAATGGCACGCAGGGCGGGAACGTAATCGGATTCCTCCACACCTACGATGATATTCAGCTCACTCGAGCCCTGGTCGATCATGCGGATGTTGACCGAGGCCTTGGCCAGCGAGGTAAAGACGCGTGCCGCCGTACCCATGGAGTGGACCATGCCACGGCCGACCACCGCCAAAAGCGCGATCCCGTCATGGATCACCACGGCATCGGGATCTGTAAGGCGGAAGATCGCATCCAGGATCTTTTCGCGCTTGCCCTCCAGCTCATCGGTCTTAACGATGACGCACATCGTATCAATGCTGGACGGCAGATGCTCAAAGCTGATCTTGTTGACCTCCAGTACCTCCAGCACACGGCGGCCAAAGCCCAGCTCGGCATTCATCATATCCTTTTCAATGGAGATGATGGAAAAGCCGACCTTGCCGGCAATGCCCGTGATGATCGAATCGGTCTCGCTGTCATTGGCGGTCGGAACGATCAGCGTGCCCTTGGCCGAGGGGTCGTTCGTGTTTTTGATATTGATGGGAATACCCGCGGCACGCACGGGGAAAATGGCATCCTCGTGAAGGACGGTGGCACCCATGTAGGAAAGCTCACGCAGCTCCTTGTAGGTGATCACGTCAATGGACTTCGGGTTTTCGATGATGCGGGGGTCAGCCATCATAAAGCCCGAAACGTCGGTCCAGTTCTCGTAAATATCGGCACCCGCGGCACGGGCCACGATGGCGCCTGTAATGTCCGAGCCGCCGCGCGAGAAGGTGCGGATGCTGCCGTCCGGCATGGCGCCGTAAAAGCCGGGGACCACCGCGTGGGGGTGATTTTCCAAGGCGGCGCCGAGGACAACGTAGGTACGCTCGGAATCCAGCGTGCCGTCCTCCTTAAAGAAAACGACCTTTTGAGCATCGATAAAGTCAAAGCCGAGATAGGCCGAGAGAATAAGGCCATTCAGGTATTCACCGCGGCTGGCCGCGTAGTCCTTCCCTGCTCCGCCAAGGATCTTTTCACGGATGACGGAAAACTCGTCCTCTAGCGAGAGATCAAGCCCCAGCTCCTCAATGATGTCGTTATAGCGGCGGCAGATGCGCCCAAAGATATCGTCAATATCCTTCCCTTCTGCGGCCAGGGCCTGGCAGGCATACAGAAGGTCGGTGACCTTCTCATCCTCCTTAAAGCGCTTGCCCGGCGCCGAGGGAACGACAAAGCGGCGCTCCTTCTCTGCTCTCACAATGTCGGCCACGATGCGGAAATGCGCGGCATCGGCCAGGGAGCTACCGCCAAATTTCAAAACCTTCAGTCCCACGTTAAGGTCTCCTTCAAAATTCAAAATTCAACATTATTAGTATTATATGTTTTTTTGCGGGGGATGTCAAGAGGAAGGCCGTTTTTTCTTGGATATTAAGACAAAATCCCCGCTTTTCCCTTCTCTTCTTTACCGCTTGTCAGCCGCAAAAAAGGGGCCTGCCGTCACATTTCGGCAAGGCCCCTTCCTTTTTGGGGTTATTTCGCCCTCTTTTTTCTTTCTGCCAGCTTTTGTGGCAGGCGGCAAAACCAGGGGAAGGTCATGGGCCATACGGCGCCCGCGAAGCCCGTCAGGAGGAAGTAGCGTATCCCATCCGCGATCACGTGGTCGCAGAACAGAAGGTCAAGCGGCGCCCGCAGGCCTTCCTTGATGGCCAAGAGAGGGATAAGGCCGATAAGGAGCTTCAAGATCTGCACCCAAAGCACGCCCTCCGTCCGAAAATGGAGCCAGCGCTCATCCACCTCGTAGGCCAAAAACAGCCCGAGAACACAGCCGAGGATCTTATAGGCGTTCTTCACACCGCTCTCGTAATTGAGAACGTCGATGTCCTCGGGAAACGGAAAGAGGAGGACAAACAAAAGATAAAGCACGCCGATCCCCAAAAGCGAGGCTAGGAAAATGCGCATACCCTTTTGGCTGCTTGTTGCCTTTTGGAGCAGGGGGTAGAGGCCAAAAACAAGGAGGAGTGCCACCCCCAGCGACACAAAAACGTCAAGCGGCGTATGAACGCCGAGGTACATACGGGAAAAAAGAACGAGGAGCGAAAGGACAGCGCAGGGGACGATGACGCGCCAGCGCTTGGCAATGCGCGCGATGCCGCCAAAAACGCCCACCGCCGTTTGCGTGTGCCCGCTGGGAAAGGAATAGCCCGTGGCGGCTTTCCTGGCGCTTTCCACGATCGTAAACCCGGGGGAAAGCTTCTCGGGGCGAGGAATGCGGAAGGATAGCTTCAGGAATTGGTTGATGACGGTGCCGAGAAAGCCGACGGAAAGCAGATAATAGCCATGGCGTTTGTTGACACACCAGAAAAATATGAGCCCTACAAGAATAAAGACGGTCTCCTCGCCAAGGCGGGTGACGAGGGAGAAGAAGACGTCAAAAAAGGGGGTGCGGACCGATTCCAGCCACTTTAAAAAGCTCATTCGTTTTCTCCTTTTATTGGTTTACGTCGTAAAGGACCTCGATGATCGGGGATTTCAAAAGCCCGTTGCCGAACAGCTGGTATTCATACGCCCACTTTTCCCCCGTGGTGTACCATTGCATCGGCCCCTTATAGGCGATCCTGCCAAAGGCGTGAAGGGCGGAAAAGCTATTGACCCGTGTGAGGTGGAGCGTAAGCTCCAGTGTGTGGCGCCCGCGCTTTAAGCGGCGGGGAGAGAGCGTATACGGGGGGAACACGATCTTTTCCGCCT
>JAFQWT010000180.1 GCA_017407375.1 Clostridia bacterium | reverse complement strand
TGTGAAGGATGCCGAGCGCTTTGCCGAGGAGGACAAGAAGCTGAAGGAGGCCGTGGAGGTCAAGAACCACGCCGAGACCATGATCTTCCAGTGCGAGAAGTCGCTCACCGAGCTTGGCGACAAGGTGGATGAGGGCATGAAGGCCCCCGTGACCGCCGCCATCGAGAAGCTGAAGGAGACCGTCAAGGCGGGCGACACCGAGGCCATCAAGGCCGACACCGAGGCCCTTGAGAAGGCCTTCTACCCCCTGGCCGAGCAGCTTTACAAGCAGGCAAGCGCCGCGGGTGCCGAGGGTGCCGCAGGCGGAGCCGACGACGGCGTTTACGACGCCGACTTCGAGGATAAGACCGAGAAATAAGAGGCACATGGCGGTCGGGCTGCGGCCCGACCGCATCGGTGCCCTTTGGGCTGTGGCCCCAAGGAGTTACTATGGCAGACAAACGCGACTACTACGAGGTACTGGGCGTTAGCAAGAGTGCCGACGACGCCGAAATCAAAAAAGCGTACCGCACGCTGGCCAAGCAGTACCATCCCGATATGCACCCCGGGGATGCCGAGGCCGAGGCCAAGTTCAAGGAGATCGGGGAGGCGTACGCCGTCCTCTCGGACCCCGAGAAGCGCCAGCAGTACGACCGCTTCGGTCATGCGGCGTTCGACCCCGCCGCGGGCGGCGGTGGCGGCTTTGGCGGCTTTTCCGATTTCGGTGGCTTTTCGGGCTTTGGCGACATCTTCTCCTCCTTCTTCGGCGGGGGCGGCGGCAGCGCGATGCGCAACGGCCCCGAGGACGGCGAGGACATCCTCCTCCGTCTTACGCTCACCTTTGAGGAAGCGGTGTTCGGATGTAAAAAAGACATTACGTACAACCACATTGAGGCCTGCTCCGTATGCCGCGGAACGGGGGCGGCGGCGGGGACCTACCCCGAGACCTGCACCACCTGCCACGGCACGGGCCAGGTGACCGTCCAGCAGCAGACCCCCTTCGGGGCGATCCGCTCGGCACGGCCCTGCTCGGCCTGTGGCGGCAAGGGCAAGACCATCAAGGAGCCGTGTAAGGAATGCAACGGCCGCGCCTACGTCAAGGTCACCCGCAAAAAGACGGTCACGATCCCCGAGGGCATCGACAACGGGGAGCGCATCCGCCTGACGGGTGAGGGCGACACCGGCCGCCGCGGCGGGCTCCCCGGCGACCTCTATATCGAGATGCGCGTCAAGCCCCACGCCTTCTTCCAAAGGGACGGGCGCGACCTCTATTGCGAGATCCCCGTGACCTTTACCGAGGCGGCCCTCGGCGCGGAGATCGACGTTCCCCTGCCCGACGGCACCACCGTCAAGTACGAGATCCCCGAGGGAACGCAAACGGGCACCGCCTTTACCCTGCGCGGCAAGGGCGTGAAGGAGCTGCGCTCCTCCCGCCACGGCAACCTCATCTTTACCGCCACGGTCGAGGTACCGAAGGGGCTGTCCCCGAAGCAAAAGGAGCTGCTCTCGGCCTTTGCCGAAAGCTGCGGCGAAAAGAACAACGAGAAGAAGACCTCCTTCTTCAAAAAGATCTTTAAGTGAGAAAAGGGCAGAGAAGCACGCGCTTCTCTGCCCTTTTTGCTTGCCCCGCGCCTTGCCCTCTCCGTCGCGTACCGCCCGCCCCCCCGAGGGGGGAGCCCCCCGAAAGCCGAGCTTGCCTTCTGCCTCCGTTCGTCTGATATCGGCCTCGCCCTTGGG
>JAFQWT010000013.1 GCA_017407375.1 Clostridia bacterium | reverse complement strand
CCTTCGGCCTTCCCGAGGCACGCCGCTTCTTTTCGGATTATACGGGCGTTCCCGCGGAGAACATCATCGTTTGCGGCAACTCCAGCTTGAATTTGATGTACGATGCCATCATGCGCTGCCTTGTGCTCGGCACGGTCGGCTCGCCCCGCCCCTGGTGCCGTGAGGAAAAGCTGAAGTTCCTTTGCCCCGCCCCGGGCTATGACCGCCACTTCGCCGTGACCGAGTCGCTGGGCTTTGAGCTGATCCCCGTCAAAATGACCGAGACCGGCCCCGATATGGACGCGGTGGAGGCCCTGGTGGCCGACCCTGCCGTCAAGGGCATTTGGTGTGTGCCGAAGTACTCGAACCCCACGGGCATCACGTACAGCGAGGAAACGGTGCGCCGCCTGGTCTCCATACAGACCGCCGCGCCCGACTTCCGCATCTTCTGGGATAACGCGTACGCCATCCACGCCTTTGGCGAGGAGGACGATACCCTGGCCGACGTCTTTGCCCTTGCTAAGGCGGCGGGGAACGAGGACCGCGTGTTCTACTTCACCTCCACCTCCAAGGTCACCCTGCCGGGTGCCGGCATCTCGATGATCGCCGCCTCGGAGCGGAACCTTGTCGGCATCCGCGCCGCCATGAGCGTGCAGACCATCGGTCACGATAAGCTCAACCAACTCCGCCACGTGCGCCTCTTCCAAGAAAAGGGCGCCCTTCACGAGCGGATGCTTGCCCACGGCCGCGTGATCGGCCGTAAGTTCTGCCTGCTCCTTTCGGTCCTTGAGCGTGACCTTGCGGGGCTTGGCATCGCCACGTGGACCAAGCCGCGCGGCGGCTACTTCTCCTCGCTTGACGTGCTGCCGGGGTGTGCCACGCGCGTGTATCAGCTGTGCGCGGCGGCGGGCGTTGCCCTTACCAAGGTGGGCGCCACCTTCCCCTATGGCAAGGACCCCGAGGACAAAAATCTCCGCCTTGCCCCCACCTTTGCGGGGGACGAGGCCCTGACCAAGGCCGCCTCGGTCCTGACGGTGGCCGTCCGTATGGCCGCCGCCGAGAAGCTTCTTGGCGAATGAAAAAAGTCCGCGAAAGCGGACTTTTTTCATACTTATCGCATAAAAACGCGATATTTGTAAACAATACTTTCCAAAATAAGAGCGCCCCGCGGCGGGAGGAAACTTTGCCCCTCGGCTTGACAAGGGAGGGCTTTTGCGGTACAATAAAAGGGAAGAAAACAAAGGACGGAGCTTGTCTATGGAACGCGAGGAAGCCAAACGGAAGATCGAGGAATACCGCGAGAGGATCGCGCATCACGCACGCCTTTATTATGAGGAGGACGCTCCCACCATCTCGGACTTTGAGTACGATGCCCTCTTCCGCTCACTTCAGGAGCTGGAGGCGGCCTTCCCGGAGTTCGATAGCCCCACCTCTCCCACAAAGCGCGTGGGCGGCGCCGCCTCCGACCGCTTTCAGAAGTTTGTCCACCGCGTGCAGATGGGCAGCCTTGGCGACGTCTTTTCGGCCGAGGAGCTTTCCGACTTCTGTAGCCGTACCGATGCCGCCCTTGGCGAGGTATGCTCCTATTCCGTTGAGCCGAAGATCGACGGACTTTCGGTCAGTCTCACCTATGAGAACGGCGTGCTTGTGCGCGGCGCCACCCGCGGTGACGGCTTTGTCGGTGAGGACGTGACCGAAAACATCCGCACCATCCGCAACGTTCCCCTGGCCCTTGCCGAGCCGCTCCCCTATCTTTGCGTGCGCGGCGAGGTCTATATGCCGCGCGAGGTCTTTACCGCCCTGAACGAGGCGCGCGAGGCCGCAGGGGAGCCCCGCTTTGCCAACCCCCGCAACGCGGCGGCCGGCTCTCTCCGTCAGCTGGACCCGCGGGTGACGGCCTCGCGCCGCCTTTCCATCTTTATCTTTAACCTCCAGGAGGGTGACCTGTATGCCGACGGTCACGCTCCCGCGACCCACACGGAGGTGTTAGACCGTCTGGCCGCCCTCGGCTTTACCGTCCTTCCCGACCGAAGGACCGTTACGGGCTTTGCGGAGGCCTGGGCGCACGTTGAACGCCTCGGTACGATGCGGGAGAGCCGTTCCTACGATATGGACGGCGCCGTCATCAAGGCCGACCGCCTCTCTGACCGTGCCACCCTTGGGGAGGGCACCGCCACCCCGAAGTGGGCCATTGCCTACAAATACCCTCCGGAGCAGCAGGAGACCACCCTTGAAGGGATCGAGATCGCCGTCGGTCGGACGGGGGTCCTCACCCCCACCGCCTGCCTCGCCCCCGTGCGCCTTGCGGGCACCACGGTCAGCCGCGCCACCCTCCACAATATCGATTTCATCAACGAGCGCGACGTTCGCATCGGGGACCGCGTGATCGTCCAAAAGGCGGGCGACATCATTCCCGAGATCGTCCGTTCCCTGCCCGAGCGTCGCACGGGCGGGGAGGTGCCCTTTGCCATGCCTGAGGTCTGCCCCTCCTGCGGCCATCCCGTGGTCCGCGATGCGGGCGGGGAGGGGGCGGCCATCCGCTGTGTCTTTGCGGGCTGCCCCGCTCAGCGCGCCCGCGCCATCATCCACTTTGCCTCGCGGGATGCCATGGACATTGACGGCCTCGGCCCCGCCATCATCTCGCTCCTTCTGGAAAACGGCAGGATCGGCGGCATTGCCGACCTTTACCGCCTCCGTGCCTCCGACGTGTCCGACCTTGACCGTATGGGTGAGAAGAGCGCCGAAAATCTGATCGCCGCCATTGAGGCCTCCAAGGCCCGCGGGCTGGAGCGCCTCCTCTTTGCGCTGGGGATCCGCCAGGTCGGCGTTGTCGCCGCTGAGGCCATTGCCGCGCGCTTCCGCACTCTGGAGGCCTGCTTCCTTGCTACCTTTGACGACTTCTGCACCGTCCCCGATATCGGGGAGATCACCGCCGCCAACCTGCTGGAGTTCTTCGCCTCGGAGGAGGCGCGCACCCTCTGCGATGCTCTCCTTGCGGCGGGCGTCCTCGGGGATGCCGTCAAGGCCCCTCCGGCCGAGACCCTGGCGGGCCTCACCTTCGTTCTCACGGGCACTCTCCCCACCATGACGCGGGAGGACGCCTCCGAGCGCATCAAGGCCGCGGGCGGCAAGGTCTCGGGCTCGGTCTCCGCTAAGACCTCGTACGTTGTGGCGGGGGAGGCCGCGGGGAGCAAGCTTACCAAGGCCCGCTCGCTTGGCGTTCCCGTCATTGATGAGGCCGCTCTCCTTGCTATGCTGGAGAGCTGACACTCCCCTCAGAAAAAACGCAATAACGTAAACAAAACAATGCAAAAAAGGCACCCGTAGGTGCCTTTTTTCTTATTCCGGCAAGCGGCCCGAGGGACAAAAGCCGTCGATGCGCCCCTCGCACATCGCGTGGAAGATACGGTGGCGGAGGCCGGGGTTTTTCCTTTCCAGCGTGCGGAGCAGGGCCTTCATGCTCTCGCGCTCGGTATGCTTGTCCTCGGGGCAGAGACTTTCGACAATGGGCAGGGGGTTCCTTCTCACAAAATACTCCACGTCCTTCTCCTTGGCGTACAGCAACGGGCGGATCATGGTGAGGTCACGGTTGGATAGGTAGGTAACGGGGGAAAAGCAGCCGAGGCGTCCCTCAAAGAAAAGGTTGAGCATAAAGGTCTCGACCGCATCGTCAAAATGATGGCCGAGTGCCACCTTGTTGCACCCCAGCTCCTTGGCCGCCCCATGGAGGACGCCCCGCCGCATGCGGGCACAGAGAGAGCAGGGGTTTGGCTCCTTTCTCTCCTCAAAGATGATCTTAGCAATGTCGGTGCGCTCCACGTGGTAGAGGATGTCGCGCTCACGGCAAAACTCCGCGATCGCGCCAAAGTCGCTCCCCGGAAAGCCCATGTCCACCGTCACGCCGACCAGCGTAAAGGGGTGGGGATAAAAGCGCCGCAGCTCACTGAGCCCTGTCAGTAGGGTGAGGGAGTCCTTGCCCCCCGAGATGCCAACGGCAATGCGGTCACCATCGGCGATCATGCCGTAGTCGTCCACCGCACGGCGCATAAAGCTCAGGATCCTTTGGATCTCTTTCATAGAGTCACACCTCTGTTTTCTATGGCATAAAATGAGAATAAAAGCGTATTTTAAGGAGGAACGTTATGGCGATACGGATCTACATCGACCAAGGGCACAACCCGCAAAATCCCAACGCGGGCGCCGAGGGAAACGGCTATCGCGAGCAGGACCTTGTGTATCGCATCGGGGTGGAGCTTTACGAGCTTCTTCGGGCCGATCCTGATTTTGAGGCGCGCCTCTCGCGCCCCACCCCCACGACCTCGCTCGGTGTGTCGGGGGCCGACAGTCTGCGCCTGCGGGTGGCGGGGGCGCGGGAGTTCGGCGCCGATCTTCTTTTGAGTCTGCACACGAACTCGGCAGAGTCCCCCCTTGTCGGCGGCAGTGAGGCGCTGGTCTTTTCAACCGCCTCCCCCGCCTACCGCATCGCGGAGACGGTGCTTACCACTCTCACCGAGGCCACGGGCTTTCGGAACCGCGGCGTTAAGCTCCGCCCGGGGCTGTATATCCTCAGGAGGAGCCCGATGCCTGCCGTCCTGTTGGAAATCGGGTTCAGCACCAACCCCTACGAGGCCACCTTCATGTACGAGAACCCGCGCCTTATCGCCCGCGGGATCTACAACGGCCTGCGCCGCTATTACGGCGTATAAGGGGAAAGGCAATTTGAGCATTGCTCAAATTGCCTTTTTCTTATTTCAGCTCAAGATGCTCGCACGCCAAAAAATCCTGTGCGGCCGACACGCTGTTGGTCGCAAAGAGGAAGGAGGCGCCGCAGGTGGGGCAAAACACGCGGATC
The DNA here is from genome assembly GCA_017407375.1 of Clostridia bacterium. Classification (GTDB taxonomy): domain Bacteria; phylum Bacillota; class Clostridia; order Oscillospirales; family CAG-272; genus UBA1740. The sequence continues at coordinate 1,552 of JAFQWT010000013.1, read as the reverse complement.
CCCTCGGCCGTCATCTCCACCTCGTACTCGCCGCCGCGGCAGGGGCAGTCGATCTTGCCGTCGGCCTCCAGCTCCTTGACCACAAACCGCACGATGTCATGGATCTGCGCATCGGGGAAGAAGGGCTCCTCGTCGTCGGGGGTGGCGCGGTCACAGTCCTCGTCCTCCTCAAGGGGCGTGGCCCCCTTGCTGAGAAGCTCCTCGTAGAGCTTTGTCAGCTCCTCGGTGCTCTTATCGGCGGCGGCGCAAAGCTTTTCCTCGTCCCGCCCCAAAAAGCCGATGTCAAGGTCGGTATAGGGGCAGGCCAGGTGAAAGATGTCCCGCCCGTAAAAAAGGGTGTCGGAGAGGGTGTAGTGGTGGTCCTTGCCGCAAAGGAGGCAGGGCACGGTCAGGCGCACGCGGCGGTCGGCGGTGCCCAGCATCGTCATCTGCTCCTCACAGCCGCAGGAGCAGCGCAGGCGCAGGATGTCCTGCGCGCCAAGGCCAAAGGCGCCCGCCAGCCCGCGGACGATGTAGCCGCACCGCGGGCAACGGTAGGCCACGTGAGTGGTTTTCGGGTTGAGTATCATCGGTAATACCTCGGGTTATCGTTCTATGGGTAGGATCCCGCGGTCGGTGGCCAGCGCCGTCACGGCGAGGTCATAGCGTCCACGGGGAAGTCTCTCTCTTACATGGTCGCGGTAGATGACACCGATGGCGGTGCCGCCGTAGCCGCGCAAAAAGCGGTCGTAGTAGCCGCCGCCGTACCCAATGCGGAAGCCCTCGCGGTCAAACACAAAGGCGGGCACAAGGCAAAGCGAGGCGGGCTCTCCCGCGTAAGCGGGGCAGCCCTCGGGCGGCTCTTGGATCCCGTAAAGTCCGGGGGCCAGCTCCTCTAACGAGGAGATATAATGAAAGGTCATCTCGCCGCCGCGCGCGGAGCGGGGGAGCGCCACGCGCTTTCCCTCGGCCAGCGCCCTGCGGAGCAGGGGGGTAACGTCGATCTCGGCACCGTGGGGCGCATACCCCAAAAGCACCGAGGCGTGGCGGTAGGAGGAGGCCGCGGCCAGCGTATCGCACACCGCGCGGTCAAGCACGGCACGCTCCTCCCTCGGCATGGCCTCTCTCTTTTCTTTGTACAGGGCGCGCAGGGCGCTCTTTTCGTCCTTGATGCTCGTCATGCTCACCTCGGTAACGGCTCGGGGATCATGGGGACGGTGCCGCCAAGCGGCAGGACCAGCACCTCGGCCGCGGGGCACACGCGGTAAAATGGCGTAAGACCGCGGCTCACGGCCAGCGCCCGGCGCGGGTCACGGCGATAAAGCAGTGCGGCCTCCTCCCCAAGGACCGCCCCAAAGCAGGTGTCCTCCAGGGTGTCGAGGGTCAAGTCAAAAAGCGCGCGGCTCATGGCCCCGCCAAGGCGGGAGTAGAGAAGGGCGCGGTCCTCTGTCGGCAGAAGGGCGGGCGGCTCCTCGGCAAGGAGCGAGAAGACCTCGGCCCCCGGGGTGAGGGCATTGGCCCCGGCCGGCAGGGCCAGGGTGAAGCCCATACGGCGGTAGGCCGCCGCGAGGGG
>JAFQWT010000179.1 GCA_017407375.1 Clostridia bacterium | reverse complement strand
GAGGGCGGCATTGATCCCGAGGAGTATACGGGCTTTGCCTTTGGCCTTGGCCTTACGCGCCTTGCGATGATGAAGTACGGCATCAAGGATATCCGCGATTTCAACTCGGGCAGTCTTTTGGCCCTTGAGCAGTTTGTGAGCGAGTAAGGAGGAGGCACTATGATCCTGTCTATGAACTGGATCGGCGATTTCGTCGATCTTACGGGGCTTGACAAAAAGGCCCTCATTCACCGCTTTACCCTCTCCACCGCCGAGGTGGAGGACGTTATTGAGAAGGGTGCCGACACCTATGGTGTCATCGTTGCCAAGATCGTCTCGGTCGAAAACCACCCGAACTCGAAAAAGCTCCACCTTCTGAAGATCGACACGGGCCGCGACGTCGTGGACTGCGTGTGCGGCGCGCCCAACGTGCGTGAGGGCATGCGCGTGGCGTTTGCCACCGAGGGCGGCGCCGTCGCGGGGCACGCCATTGGCGCCGCCACCGTCGCGGGCTACCCCTCCTTCGGTATGTGCTGCTCGGAGGCCGAGCTTGGCATCAGCGCCGACAACTCGGGGCTTTTTGAGATCACCGACGACGTTCCCCTCGGCACCGACCTGAAGTCGGTCTACGCCATTGACGATATCCTCTTTGAGGTGGACAACAAGTCGCTCACCAACCGCCCCGACCTTTGGGGCCATTACGGCATTGCCCGTGAGTTTGCCGCCATTGCCGAGCGCCCCCTGAAGCCCGTGCCGACCGCCGACCTTACGGCCTACGCGGCCCTTCCCCCGGTGGCGATCGACATCCGCGACCCCCTCGCGCTCCGCTACATCGGCGTGAAGGTCGAGGACGTTACCGTCCATACCTCCCCCGTCAATATGCGCATCCGCCTTTTCTACTGCGGCAGCCGCGCCATCAACCTCCTTGCCGACCTCACGAACTACGTGATGCTGGAGCTTGGCCAGCCGATGCACGCCTTTGACCTCCGCCGCGTCGATAAGATCGAGGTGCAGCGCTTCTCCGCGCCCTTCTCCTTCGATACGCTGGACGGCCAGAGCCGCGCCATGGATGATGCCACCCTCATGATCACCTCGGGCGATACCCCCGTGGCGGTTGCGGGCATCATGGGCGGCCTTGCCTCGGAGATCGAGGATGACACCACCTCGCTCCTTCTGGAAAGTGCCTGCTTTGACGGCGTTTCGATCCGCAAGACCTCCTCGCGTCTTGGTCTGCGTACCGATGCCAGCATGCGCTATGAGAAGATGCTGGACCCCGAGCTGTGCGCCACGGCCACGGCCCGCTTCCTCTCGCTCCTTCTCGCCATCTGCCCCACCTGTCGCGTTGTGAGCGCCGTGACCGACTGCTACGTCACGCGCTATCCCACCATCAAGATGACGATCGACAAGGCGTACGTTGACCGCTATACGGGCATTGACATCTCCTCCGACCGCATCGAGCGTACGCTCGTGTCGCTCGGCTTCGGTGTCGACCGTGAGGGTGACGTCTTCCACGTGACCGTGCCCTCGTGGCGCGCCACCAAGGACGTCACGATCCGCGCCGACCTCATCGAGGAGATCACCCGCATCTACGGCTACGATAACTTTGAGATCTTCACGGCCGAGGGCAAGCTCGCTCCCGTCCTTCCCGAGGTCACCGCCACCGATGAGGGGCGCGCCAAGACCCTGCTCGTTGACCGCTTTGCTCTGCATGAGGTCCACTCCTACCTCTGGTGCGATGCGCCGAAGTACCGTGAGATCGGCATCGCCGTGGAGGACAACGTAAGGATCCTGAACCCCGGCACGCCCGACCACGCCGTCCTCCGTACCTCCATGGCACCGACGCTCCTCTCCTTCCTTGCGGAGAACCGCGGCGTCTCGGACAGCTACGGTCTCTTTGAGGTCGGCCGCACGGTCGAGGGGCTCCGCGAGGACGGCGACTGCAACGAGCGCCGCATCCTCGGCATCGCGCTTTACAGCCGCACCGAGAGTGAGGAGGCGGTCTTCCTCCGCGCCCGTGACATCCTCTCCTCGCTCGCCCTTTCCCAAAAGCATACCGAGGCCGTCTTCACGGCGACCGAGCCCCGCCACGCGTGGGAGCATCCCGCCAACACCTTCACCCTCTCGGTCGGCGGTGTTGTGTGCGGCCGCCTCTCGGTCCCGCATCCGACCGTTGGCACCGCCATTGACAAAAAGGCGGGCATCGCCTTTGCGGAGGTCGATATGGACCTCTTCTCGTCGGCCGCCGCCGCCCCGATCCGCTACCGTGAGGCCTCCCGCTTCCCGGGCATCGACATTGATATGACCTTCAAGGCCGCGCTGTCCTTTGTGGACTACGCTGCCCTCGTCTCGGCCGCTAAGGCCGCGGGCGGCCCCCTCCTTGACACCGTCTCGCTCGTCGGTACCTACGTGGCCGACGGAGAGGAGACCATCACCCTCCGCTTCTCCTTCGTTTCGGCGGAGAAATCGCTTTCAAAGCCGGAGG
>JAFQWT010000178.1 GCA_017407375.1 Clostridia bacterium | reverse complement strand
GGTCTCAGTGTTGGCGGTGTCACGGTAACGGACGGCGACCGAGCCCTCCTCGGCCTCCTTCTGACCGATGACCAGCATATACGGCACACGGTCAACGACCTGTGCCTTGCGGATCATATAGCCGATCTTCTCGTTGCGCTCGTCGATCTCGACGCGGATGCCGGCGGCACGGAGCGCCTCGTAGATCTTGTGACCGTATTCGGAAACCTTTTCGGACACAAGCAGGACCTTGGCCTGGGTCGGGGCGAGCCACACGGGGAACTTACCCGCGAAATGCTCGGTCAGGATACCGATGAAGCGCTCGATCGAGCCGTAGCAAACGCGGTGCACCATGATGGGGCGCTGCTTCGTATTGTTTTCATCGGTGTACTCGAGGTCAAAGTTCTGGGGCATCTGGAAGTCGAGCTGGATGGTGCCGCACTGCCAGGTTCTTCCGAGGGTATCCTCGAGGTGGAAGTCGATCTTCGGGCCGTAGAAGGCGCCGTCGCCCTCGTTGATGGTGTAGGGAAGGCCGAGCGTCTCAAGCGCGGTCTTCAGGCCGTTTGTGGCGGCCTCCCAGTCCTCATCGCTCCCCATGCTGTTCTCGGGGCGGGTCGAAAGCTCCACAGCGTACTTAAAGCCGAACTTCTCATAGACCTCGTTGATCAGGTGAACGACGCCGATGATCTCATCGGTGATCTGCTCGCGGCGCATGAAGATGTGTGCATCGTCCTGCGTGAAGCAGCGCACACGGAAGAGACCGTGGAGCGCGCCCTTCAGCTCGTGGCGGTGCACAAGGCCGAGCTCGCCGACGCGCATCGGCAGATCGCGGTAGGAATGGAGATCGTTCTTGTAGACAAGAACACCGCCGGGGCAGTTCATCGGCTTGACGCAGAAGGTCTCCTCGTCGATCTCGGTGGAGTACATGTTGTCCTTGTAATGATCCCAGTGGCCGCTCGTCTTCCAAAGGCGCTGGTTCATAATGAGGGGGGTGTTGACCTCCACGTAATTCTCGCGGGTGTGGATCTCACGCCAGTATTCGATAAGCGCGTTCTTCACGGCCATGCCCTTCGGCAGGAAGAAGGGGAAGCCGGGGGCATCGTCCGAGAACATAAAGAGCCCCATCTCACGGCCGATGCGGCGGTGGTCGCGCTTTTCGGCCTCCTCAAGAAGCACGAGGTGATCGTCAAGCTCCTGCTGCGTGCGGAAGGCCGTGCCCTTGATGCGGGTCAGCATCTTGTTGTTCTTGTCGTTTTTCCAGTAGGCGCCCGACTGGCCCATGATCTTAAAGGCCTTCAGCGCCTTGGTGTAGCAAAGGTGGGGACCCGTGCACATATCGGTGTAGTCGCCCTGCGTGAAGAAGCTGATCTCGGCATCCTCGGGAAGGTCACCGATGTGCTCGACCTTGTACTTGGCACCCAGCTCCTCCATCCAGGCGATCGCCTCGGCGCGGGGAAGGATCTTCGGGCGGATGGGGAGGTTCTCCTTGACGATCTTCTTCATCTCGGCCTCAATAGCCGCCAGGTCCTCCTCGGTCAGCTTGGTGTCACCAAGGTCCACGTCGTAGTAAAAGCCCTTTTCGTTGGCGGGGCCGTAAGCAAAATCGGCGTGGGGGAAAAGGCGCTTGACCGCCTGAGCCATGATGTGCGCCGCCGTGTGGCGCAGAATGTGCAGCTCCTCCTCGGGAGCGCACTCGGCAACCGTGCCGTTCGCGTAAATGACCTTCATTGTGTTTCTCCTTGTATGTTCATTTTTTAAATCACAAAAGCACCCCGACGAGCCACGGGGGGGCATCGTCAAGGGTGCTTTCACACGGTTCCACCTTGAACTTTCACTTTCATTCCCATCACGCAGGGAGGGGCGGCAGCGCTTTGTCACGCGCAGCTCGGGAGTGGTCTTCACCAAGGACACCGTAAGGGCTTGCACCAACCGCCCTCTCTCTGCACGGTGCGACCGCGGCTACTCGTTCCGTCATCGCTTTTCGCCTTATTATAGCATCGCGCGCGCGTTTTGTCAAGGGGTTTTTCCCGTCTCCCCGACATTTGGCTCGGGAAGCGAGAGCGTGCCGTCTGCCAGGGGGAGGAGGGGCTCCGGCGTGTGGGTGACAAGGAGGACAAGGCGCCGCTTGGCCTCCTTTGCCAAGAGGGTGTGCAGGCGGTGGCGCAGCTCGGTATCCAGGTCCTTTTCCGGCTCGTCAAGCAGGAGAATGCCGCGCCCCGAGGCCAGCGCCCGCGCCAGGGAAACACGCTGGCGCATCCCTCCCGAGAGGATCGCGGGGCGCTTGGCCAGCGCCTCCTCGGGGTACCCCACGGCAAGGAGCGCCTCGGTCGCGCGGTGGCGGGCGGTGCGGCGGTCGCACCCCTCGGCCCGCAGGACCTCGGCCACATTGTCAAGCGCTGTGAGCGCGGGGAACAGGCGGTGCTCCTGAAAGACCATGGCCACGGCATCGCTGCCGCCGCCAAGGATGCGGCCCTGGAAGTCGGTGTCCAGCCCCGCGATCATGCGGAGGAGCGTGGTCTTTCCCCGTCCGCTCGCCCCGATGAGAAGGTAAAGCCCCGCCTCGGGAAAGTCATAGGAGAGGTCGGAAAAGAGGAGCTTCTCGCCAAAGCGCTTGGAGAGGTTTTGTAAGCTTAATCGGCTCATGTTGCTCTCCTTTCGACAAAACGCAAGGTTTTCTTTACAAAAAACTCAAGCAAAAGACTGAGAAGGATCACCGTCAGCGTCCAGGCCCAAAGCTCGGGCGTTTCCAGATGGAGCTTGGCGGTGTAGATGCCGCGCCCCAGCGACCCCGCCGTGTTGGTTAAGATCTCGGCGGCGATGCCTGCCTTCCAGGCAAAGCCCACCGAGGAGATGAGCGCGCCGAAAAGGTAGGGAAGGGCCGCGGGCAGGCGGTAAACGAGAAAGCGGCGGAGGGGGGAGAGACGGTAGAGGGCGGCCACCTCCCCAAGGGCGGGGTCGGCCCCCGCAAGACCGGTGGCCAGCTCATCCGCTACCAGGGGCAGTACCATCAGCGCCGCGATCACAAGCGGAAGGATGCGGCTGCCCGTAAAGCTCCACACAAGGATGACAAAGGAGGCAACGGGAGTCGAGCGCACCACGGTGAGCAGGGGTCGTATGAGGAGCGCGGCCGCGGGGAGGAGGTGGATGAGCGCACCGAAAAGCGCGCCAAGGACCACCCCGATGCCAAGCCCCGCCAGCACACGCCCCAGTGAGGCGGCCAGCGCCAGCCAAAAGCTCCCCCTGCCAAGGAGGGCAAGGAGCGCCTTGCCAATGGCGGGCACGGTCGGAAGGAGCAGGGGCTTATCAAGGAGAAGCGCCGAGAGCCAGAGGAGCCCACCCCAGAAGAGAAGGGGAAGAAGGAGCTTTGCCGCCCCCGCAAGATATTTATTTCGCATTGTAATAAAAGTCGGCGCCGGGAATGCTACCGCCGATCGCGGCGGGGGCATAGCCGTGGAGGATGGTGTAGAAGGCATCGAGCGCCGTCTTCATCTCGGCCCCGTCCACGTAAGTGATCGCGCACTTCGGGAGTGCCTTTTTGGCAACGGCGGCGGCGGGAAGGATGCCGTGCTCCACCACAAGCGCGGCGGCCGCCTCCAGGTTTTCGGTGGCCGTCATGTAGCCGACCGAGGCCTCGTATTTCTCAAGGAACTCGCGGATGGCGCGGGGATGCTTCTCACAGAATTCGGCACTGGCCACAAGGCAGCCCTGCACGATGGGGGTGTCCTCCACCTTGTTCCACTCGACCGAGAGGTCAAGCACGGCGGTGACGGTCTTGCCCTGCGAGGTGGCCTTGACCGCGGTGGCCGTGGCGGCGGGCTGCGGGAGAACGGCGATGCCGATGCTG
>JAFQWT010000177.1 GCA_017407375.1 Clostridia bacterium | reverse complement strand
GTGCGGCTTTCCTTTCCGAGTTTGAAAAGGACGACCCCGTGGTGGCCTTTTGCGTGATGGGCGGCATCTGGGGAGAGGGGATCGACCTTCTCGGTGACCGCCTCATCGGTGCGGTGATCGTCGGTGTCGGGCTTGGCACGCCCGACCCCCTGCACGAGGAAATGGCGCGCTACTTCCGTGAGAAGAACGACGAGGGCGCCGAATACGCCTACATCTACCCCGGCATCAACCGCGTGCTTCAGGCGGCGGGGCGCGTCATCCGCAGTGATTCTGACGTCGGCACCGTCGTCCTCATTGACGACCGCTTTGCCACCCCCGTCTACCGCCGCGCCCTGCCCGCGCACTGGCACGGCCTTTCCTACGTTGGCAACGTGCGCTCACTCAAGGAATATCTGCGGCGCTTCTGGAGCCGCCATAGCGAAGGAGAAGAGCATGAAGGATAAGAACACCAAGACCCGCATCGTGGAGGCGGCCTGGCAGCTGTTTTACGAGCATGGCTACGATGCCACCACCGTTGAGGACGTGGTGCGTGCCTCGGGCACGTCCAAGGGCTCCTTTTACCATTATTTTGAGGGCAAGGACGCCCTCCTTGGCTCGCTTGCCTACCTCTTTGACGCGAAATATGCCGAGCTTGAGGGAAGGATCGACCCCGCGGCCGATGCCTTTGAGGTCCTCCTCTTTCTCAACCGTGAGCTGTTTGATATGATCGAAAAGCGCATCGACGTGGCCCTCCTCTCGCGCCTGCTCGCCTCCCAGCTGATGGCCAAGGGAGAGCGCGCCCTTCTCGACCGTGACCGCTATTACTACAAGCTCCTGCGCCGCTTGGTCCTCCGTGGACAAGAGAGGGGCGAGCTGACCGAGGCCCGCTCGGCAGGGGATATCGTCAAGCTGTACGCCATGGCCGAGCGCGCCCTGCTGTACGACTGGTGCCTCTCCCATGGGGAGCAGTCGCTCCGTGAGGTGGCCGCCCGCGTGATGCCCGGCTGGCTCTCCTCCCTGCGCCCCGACGGAAAATAATTTTTCGTATATTTTTCCGTTATCAATTCGTTCTATACGAAAAAACATTGATATACAAAGAAAAAACGGCTACTATTTTTGTAGCCGTTCTATTTTTGTTTCATACTTCGTTCTCTATTGCATTCTACCGCCGTTTGTGCTATACTAACAAAGTATTATTCTCCACCGAAAGGAATTCTTCTATGGAAATTTGGCGTCTTATTGCATTCATCCTTTACTTCGTTGTCGTTCTCGTGATCGGGATCTGGTTCTTCCTCCGCTCCAAATCGGGCGGCGAAAAGGAATATTTCCTCGGCGGCCGCTCGATGGGACCGTGGGTCACGGCTATGTCGGCTCAGGCCTCGGATATGTCGGGTTGGCTCCTGATGGGCTTCCCCGGCGCGATCTTTGCCTTTGGTCTTGGTCAGGTCTGGATCGGCATCGGCCTTGCGGCCGGCACCATTGCCAACTGGGTGCTGGTGGCCCGTCGCCTGCGTCGCTTCTCGGCGGCCTCGGGCGATTCGATCACCCTGCCTCAGTATCTCACCAATCGCTTTGCCACACAGAATCCCGCGCTGAAGATCACCTGCGCCGTCATCTTCCTTATCAGCTTTACGATCTACGTGGCCTCGGCGTTCAATGCGGGCACCGCTGTGTTCACCAAGGTGCTGCCGTGGCTTGAGGGCAAGGAGCTTCTGGCTATGGCCATCTTCGCTGCCATCGTTCTCGTTTACACCTTCCTCGGCGGCTACAAGGCGGTCTGCTGGACCGACTTCTTCCAGGGACTTCTGATGCTCTGTGCGCTGCTCATCGTTCCGATCGTTATGGCGGTTGGCGATTTTGACGGCAGCTTCTCGGGCGCCTTTGCCGATAACGTGACTGCCTTCCACGCCAACCCCTTTACCGCTTCGTTCGGTGACATCGTCAGCGGTCTCGGCTGGGGTCTCGGCTACTTTGGTATGCCGCATATTCTCGTTCGCTTTATGGCCATCAAGGACGCCAAGATGGTCAAAAAGTCGGCCATCGTGGCTTGCACCTGGGTGGTGCTTACCCTTGGCGCGGCGATCGTTATCGCCATTCTCGGCCGCACCTTCCTCCTCTCGGACGGCAGCTCTCTTGCAGAAAAGCTCCTGCCTAAAGGCAACCAGCAGAACATCTTTATCGAGGTCGTTGTGGACATGTTCCCCGGCTTCCTTGCAGGGCTTCTGCTGGCAGGTATCATCGCCGCCTCGATGAGCACGGCGGACTCCCAGCTTCTGGTGGCCTCCTCCTCCTTTACGAGTGACCTTTACCAGCCCATGATCCGCAAGAACAAGGCAAGCGAAAGGGAGACTCTCTGGGTCGGCCGTATCGTGGTTGCCGCCGTTACCCTTATCGCCTTTGCCATCGCGGCCTCGGGAATCGGCAAGGAGAATTCCTGGGCGAGCAACATCATGGCTATGGTGGAAAATGCCTGGGGCCTCTTTGGCGCGGCCTTCGGCCCTGCTGTGATCCTCTCTCTTTTCTGGCGCCGCTTTAACTATGCGGGTGCGCTTGTCGGTATCGTCACAGGGGCTGCCGTTGACCTTGTCTGGCTCTTCACCCTGACCGATATCACGGGCATTTATGAGATCGTCCCCGGCTTTATTCTCGGCGGTGCGGCCGCCATCATTGCCACGCTGCTTACCAAGGCCCCTGCGGCCGAGGTCACGGCGATCTACGATGCCGCTACGGCGGAGTCGACGGACGCCGCGAATGCGTAATTTCTCTCAAAAAGCAAGAGACGGGAGCCCCAAGCTCCCGTCTCTTTTTTTTGCTAACGCCTTGACAAATCCGCCCTCTTCCTCTATAATATAATAGAATATTATGGCTTGGCTTATGCCAGAAAGGGAAAACAGCATGGAAAACGCAAAGAAAACGGCTCTTGCGGAAATTGCCCGCCAGATCCGCATCGGCATCATCGAGAGTGTGTATCACGCAGGGTGCGGTCACCCCGGCGGCTCTCTCGGCATTGCCGACATTATGGCTTATCTCTATTTTGAAGAAATGAAGGTCGACCCGAAAAATCCGAAGTGGCCCGCCCGTGACCGCTTTGTCCTCTCCAAGGGTCACACCGCCCCCGCCCTCTACGCAACGCTGGCCGAGCGCGGCTTCTTCCCGAAGGAGGAGCTTGTCACGCTCCGCCAGATCGATAGCCGCCTGCAGGGCCACCCCGATGTGAAGTATATCCCCGGTGTCGATATGTCCACGGGCTCGCTCGGTCAGGGCATCTCCGCCGCCTGCGGTATGGCGCTGGCGGGCAAGATCTCGAAGAGCGATTACCGCGTGTACGCCGTCCTTGGTGACGGTGAGACCGAGGAGGGTCAGGTCTGGGAGGCCGCGATGTTTGCCGCCCACTACAAGCTTGACAACCTCGTTGCCTTTATCGACTGGAACGGTCTGCAGATCGACGGCCCGATCGCCGAGGTCATGAACCCCGCCCCCCACGACGCCAAGTTCCTGGCCTTTGGCTGGCACGTGATCTCCATCAACGGTAACGACCTTGATGAGATCGAGGCCGCCCTGGCCGAAGCCCGCACCGTCAAGGGTAAGCCCACCGCCATCATTGCCCGCACCACCAAGGGCAAGGGCGTTTCCTACATGGAAAACGCGGTGGAGTGGCACGGTGCCGCCCCCAAGGAAGAGCAGTATAAGATCGCCCTCGCCGATCTCGGCGCGGCAGAAGCGTGAGGTGAATGAACATGGAAAAAATGGCAACCCGTGAAGCGTATGGCAAGGCCCTTGCCACGCTTGGCGAAACTTACGATTTTGTGGTGCTGGATGCAGACCTTGCCGCCGCCACCAAGACGGGCGTCTTCAAAAAGAAGTTCCCTGAGCGCTTTTTCGACTGCGGCATTGCCGAGGCCAATATGACCTCGGTCGCGGCCGGTCTTGCCGCCGCGGGGCAGATCCCCTTCATCTCCAGCTTTGCAATGTTCTCGGCGGGCCGCGCCTTTGAGCAGGTCCGCAACTCGATCGGCTACCCCCACCTCAACGTCAAGGTCGTCGGTACCCACGCGGGTATCACGGTCGGTGAGGACGGTGCCACCCACCAGTGTAACGAGGACCTGGCTCTGATGCGCTCGATCCCCGGCATGGTGGTCATCAACCCCTCGGATGCGACCGAGACCTTTGCCGCCGTGGAGGCCGCCCTCCGCTATGAGGGCCCCGTGTACCTCCGCTTCTCGCGCTTTGCGACCCCCGACCTCACGGGTGAGAAGGCCGATTTCAAGTTTGAGATCGGCAAGGGTGTCACCCTTTGCGAGGGTGAGGACGTCACCATCGTCGCCTGCGGCTACATGGTCCACCTCGCCATGGAGGCCAAGGAGCTTCTGGCCGCGGAGGGCATCCGCGCCACCGTCATCGATATGCACACCGTAAAGCCCCTTGATACCGACCTTCTTGTGGCTGCCGCCAAGAAGACGGGCGCCGTGGTCACGGCGGAGGAGCACAGCATCAACGGTGGCCTCGGTGAGGCGGTCGCCGCTACCCTTTCGGAGACCTATCCCGTTCCCGTTCTGCGCGTTGGCGTGGCCGATGCCTTCGGTAAGAGCGGTAAGGTCCCGCCCCTGCTTGAGATGTACGGTCTCACCTCCGCCAAGATCGCGGAGCGTGCCAAGGCCGCCATCGCCCTCAAAAAATGATCCCAAGGGGAGCCGTACGGCTCCCCTTCTTATAGGAGCCGCTATGAGCTTTCTTCCCTCCGCACGCGGCCTCTCACCCGAGAGGATCCGCGCCTACAATTCCGAGACGATGCGCCTCATCTCGCTCTACCTCAACCTCGCCTCGGACGTCATCACGCCCGCGGTCGTTACGGAGCTTGCCACGGCGTGCGGTCTCTCCCGTGAGCGCGCCTACGCCACCCTTTTGGCCTCGGTCTGCGGCCTTGAGCCCGACGGGCGCGACCGCGTGTATTTTGAGGAATACTTCGTCCCGATGGTGAAGGAGTGTGACCCCGCCCCCTTCCTTGCGGACCCCTATTACCGGGCCGTCCGCCTGCCGCACAAAAAAAGCGGGCGCTGGGAGCTCCGCACCCAGGTGCTCCGCCCGTGTGAGGCCTTCGTGCGGGACGATTTTCGCGTCCTCTCCGACGGGCGCATGCTCCCCTCGCTCGGCTTTTTCATGGAGGAGTTTCCCTATCCCGCCGTCCTTGAGGGCGGGCGCGAATGGATGACCCTCATGCCCAACGAGACGGTCACCACCCTGCCCGCCGTCCGCGCCGCCCACGGCCGCGTGCTTACCTTTGGCCTCGGCCTTGGCTACTTTGCCTTCCACGCCTCCGAAAAGCCCGAGGTGGAAAGTGTGACGGTCGTGGAGCTTTCCGCCGATGCCGTTGCCCTCTTCCGTGAGAACATCCTGCCCCTCCTTCCGCATAAGGAAAAGGTCAGCATCGTCCTCTCGGACGCCTTTGACTTTTTGGATACCATGCCACGGGATGCCTACGATTTCGCCTTTGCCGACATCTGGCATGACGTGGGAGACGGCCGCGAGCTTTACCACCGCTTCAAGACCTACGAGCCCCGCTTCCCGCACACCGAATTCACCTATTGGATCGAGGATACGATACGGTGTTATGAGCGCCCCGAGCTTTGGAAGTAAAGGGCTTTCGTCTCTTGGCATAACCGCAAAAGGAGAGCCGTGCTCTCCTTTTTCTATCGCCGTTTCCTCCCACTCGGCGTATGAAAATACGCCGTCGGGTCGGAGAACAGCGATTTCTGCACAAGACCCGTTTGCCCTTGGGCTTTCGTCTCTTGGTATAACCGCAAAAGGAGAGCTGTGCTCTCCTTTTCCTATCGCCGTTTCCTCCCACTCGGCGTATGAGGATACGCCGTCGGGTCGGAGAACAGCGATTTCTGTACAAGATGCGTTTGCCCTTGGGATTCCGCCTCTTGGTATAACCGCAAAAGGAGAGCTGTGCTCTCCTTTTCCTATCGCCGTTTCC
>JAFQWT010000176.1 GCA_017407375.1 Clostridia bacterium | reverse complement strand
CCTTGTGCTGGAGGCCTGCGAATACGGCGATGCCTTTCTCGCCTTTTCCCCGACCGTGGCCGTCCTCACGAATGCCGAGTGGGACCACCCCGACTATTTCCCCGACCGCGCGGCGGTGCTTGACTCCTTCCGCCGGTATCTCTCCCTGCCCTCGGTGCGGGTGGCCGTTGTCAACCGTGACGATGAGGGCGCGCGGGAGGCGGCGGCGGGGCTATGCGTGCCCACCGTCACCTTTGGCCTTTCGGAGGGGAGCGAGCTTTGCGCCACCGACCTTACTAAAACGGCGGAGGGCACCGACTTTACCCTCCTTGAGCGCGGCACTCTCCTTGGGCGTGTCTCGCTCCGAGTCAAGGGGCACCATAACGTGGAAAACGCCCTGGCGGCGGCGGCCGCGGCCCGTGCCGTTGGTGCTTCACCGCGGGCGGTGCTTTCGGCGCTTTCCTCCTTCCCCGGCATTGGGCGGCGCCTGGAATACCGCGGCACCCTGCGCGGTGTCCGGTATTACGACGATTACGCGCATCATCCCACCGAGATCCGCGCCTCCTTAGAGGCGCTTGGCGCGGACGGGGGGCGCGTCCTTTGCGTGTATCAGCCCCATACCTACACCCGCACGGGCGGGCTCCTTTCCGAGTTTGCCGCCGCCTTTTCCGCCGCCGAGCGCACCCTCATTACCGATACCTACGCCGCCCGTGAGGCGGGGGACCGCGGCCCCTCCTCGCGTGAGCTGGCTGCTGCCATCGGGCCCTCCGCCCTCTATCTTGGGAGCCCCGAGCTGTGCGCCCTTTGGCTCTCCCAAAACGCCCGTGCGGGGGATACCGTGGTGGTGATGGGAGCGGGGGACGTCGGGGAGCGCTTTTTCGTGGGGGAGCGCGCCCTCGGGACGGGGGAATGACCGAGGTTTTTTCCTTACGCCCTATTGCTTTTCTTATAGTTTTATGATATGATTTATAAGTAAAGAATATGACGGAGCGTAAAACGATGTCGGATAGCGTATCCCTACCCCTCGGCGCGATGGAGGACGTCCGCCGTGAAAATGAAAAAAGGGCCCGGCGCGGGGAGCCCCTTGGCGTGTTTGTCCTGACCTTTGGCTGCCAGCAGAACGAGGCCGACAGCGAAAAGCTTTTGGGGCTTGCCTCCATGATGGGCTACCGCCCCGTGGAGACACCCGAGGAGGCCGCCCTCCTTCTTGTCAATACCTGCGCCGTGCGGGAGCACGCCGAGAAAAAGGTGCTCTCGATCATCGGCGGTCTTCAGCACCATAAAAAGAAAAACGGCGCCCTCATCGGCGTAGTCGGCTGCATGGCGGCCGAGGAGCATCGCCTTGAGGAGCTGAAAAAGAGCTATCCTTACGTGGACGTCACGCTCGACCCCGCCTCGCTTGCCCGTCTGCCGGAGGCCATTGCCAAGCGGCTTTCGGGCGGGGGGCGCTCCTTCCTCCGTACCGAGGAGGCGACCCTTGCGGAGGGGATCCCCCCCTGCCGCCGTGACAGCCGCCGTGCCTCGGTCAGCATCATGTACGGCTGCAACAACTTCTGCTCCTATTGCATCGTGCCCTATACCCGCGGCCGTGAGCGGAGCCGCTCGGCCGAGGCGATCCTTAGCGAGGTGCGCGCCCTGGCCGAGGGCGGCGCCCGTGAGATCCTGCTGCTTGGCCAAAACGTCAATTCCTACGCGGGCGAATGCGATTTTGCCACCCTGCTCAGCCGCCTGGCCCGTGTGGACGGAGATTTCATCATCCGGTTTATGACGAGCCACCCGAAGGACGTTTCCGACCGCCTGATCGAGGTCATCGGCAGGGAGGAGAAGATCGCCCCTGCCTTCCACCTCCCCCTGCAGTCGGGGAGCGACCGCATCCTTCGCGCGATGAACCGCCGCTACGATACGGCGCGCTACCTCGCCACGGTGGACAAGCTCCGCGCCGCGCGCCCCGGCATCGTCCTGACGAGCGACATCATCGTGGGCTTTCCCGGGGAGACCGAGGAGGACTTTGAGGCCACCCTCAACGTCCTTCGCACCGTCCGCTACGATATGGTCTATTCCTTCCTGTATTCGCGCCGCCGCGGCACCCCCGCCGCCACCATGGAGGGGTACCTCTCCGAGGAGGTGAGGGCCGACCGTATGCGCCGCCTTCTCGACCTTCAGACCTCCATATCGGCCGAGATCGGAAAGACCTATGAGGGCAGGACCCTCCGCGTTCTGGTGGACGGGCCCTCGAAGAACCCCGAGCTCTATTCGGGAAGGACGGAGGGCGGCAAGCTCGTTCACCTTAAGGCCACCCCCGCGGACGTCGGGGAATGGAAAACTGTACATATCGACCGCGCCGATGCGTATGCCATGTACGGCACGGTCAAGGAAAGTGAGGATACAAAATGACTGTTAAGGAAGCCGCAAAGCTCCTTGGGGAAACGCTGGCCAAGGAAAGCGCTGTGATCACCTTCAACGCCGCCAAGGCGGCCTACGATGCCGATGCGGAGCTTTCGGGACTTTTGGCCGAGTACCGCACGGCGCGCACCCTCCTTGGGGAGCTGTATGCCAAGCCCGACCCCACCGAGGAGGAGAGCCGCTCGGCCGATGCGCTCAACACCCGCGTTACCGAGCTTGCCGACACCATCCGCTCGAACCCCGTTTACCTGGCCCTTGAGGAGGCGCAGGGCGCGGTCAACGAGCTGATGTCGGCCGTGAATGCCGACCTCTCCTTCTACACCTTTGGCGAGACCCCCGGCTGCAACCACGACTGCGCCAGCTGCAGCGGCTGCCACTGAGATGTCGAACGTTCTTTCGGTGGCGGCGGAGCTGCAAAACCCGTCGCCCATGATGTCACAGTACCTCGAGATCAAGGGGCAGTACGCCGATCATATCCTGCTTTATCGCCTTGGCGATTTCTTCGAGTGCTTTTTTGAGGACGCCGTTGCCGTCTCGCGCGACCTGGAGCTGACGCTCACGGGGCGGGACTGTGGGGACGGCCTGCGTGCCGCGATGTGCGGCGTCCCCTTCCATAAGGCGGACGTCTACATCGGTAAGCTCGTGGAGCTTGGCTATAAGGTCGCCGTCTGTGAGCAGACCGAGGACCCCTCGGCCGCCAAGGGGATCGTACGCCGTGAGGTTGTCCGCGTGGTCACCCCCGGCACCGTCACCGATGCCACCGTCCTTCCGGAGGGGCGCAACAATTACCTTGCCGCCCTCGCGTACGGACAGACCGGCGTTGGCCTTGCGTTTGTTGACGTTTCCACGGGCCAGGTGAGCGCCACCCTCATCGAGGGGGAGGACCGCCTTGCCCGCCTGACGAACGAGCTTGGCGTGTTTGCCCCGCGGGAGGCGGTCATCAACGTTCCGCGGGAGGGGTGCCTTGAGGTCGCGGCCTTTCTTGAGGAGCGCTTTTCCACACGCATCGAGGACCGCGCCACCCGCCTTTTTGACCCTGAGACCGCCCGCCGTGAGTGCGAGCTTTGCTTTGGCGAGCGCGCGCGGGAGCTGGGGGGCGACTGCCTCCTTCTCGCCGTGGGTGCGCTTCTTTCCTATATCCGCGAGACCCAGAAGTGTGAGCCGACCTTTGCCCGTGAGCTGACCGTCTATTCGGACGGCCAGTTTATGGAGCTTGACCTGGCCACGCGCCGCAACCTGGAGCTTTGCGAGACCATGCGCTCCAAGGAAAAGCGCGGCTCGCTCCTTTGGGTGCTGGACAAGACCAAGACCGCGATGGGCGCGCGCCTGCTCCGCTCCTGGGTGCTCCGTCCCCTCGTTTCGGTGGGGGGCATCCGCCGCCGCCAGAGCGCGGTCGGTGAGCTGGCGGGCGACTATATGCTCCGTGAGGAGCTGCGGGAGCTGCTCTCGCACGTCCTCGACCTTGAGCGCCTCTCGGCCCGTGTGGTGTACGGCTCCGCCTCCGCCCGCGACCTGCGCGCCATCGCCACGAGTGTTGCCGAGCTTCCCGTCCTTCTTTCACTCCTTGAGGGGTGTCGGAGTGACGGGCTTACGGAGCTTTGCCGCGGCTTTGACCCGCTGTACGACGTTTACGAGACCATTGAGGCCGCCATTGTGGAAAATCCCCCCTTCACGGTGCGGGAGGGCGGCATGATCCGCGAGGGGTACAACGCGGACGTGGATTACCTGCGCGGCGTGCGCGAGAACGGCAAGGGCTGGATCGAGGAGATCGAGACCCGCGAGCGTGAGGCCACGGGCATCAAGGGCCTGCGCGTTGGCTACAACAAGGTCTTCGGCTATTACATTGAGGTCACGAAATCGAACGTTGCCGAGGTGCCCGACCGCTACATAAGAAAGCAAACGCTGACGAACTGTGAGCGCTACATCACCGAGCAGCTGAAGGAGATGGAGACCACGGTGCTGGGCGCCGCCGATAAGCTGGCGGCCCTGGAGTACGAGCTCTTTACCGCCCTGCGCCTTAAGACCGCGGAGGCCGCCGCCCGCATCCAGGACACGGCCGCCCGCCTTGCCGCCCTCGACTGCTATCTCTCGCTTGCCGAGGTCGCCACGAAGAACCATTACGTCTGCCCCGAGATCGAGACGAGCGGTGAGCTCACCATTCGGGACGGGCGCCACCCGGTGGTCGAGCGCTTTGTGAAGGACAGCTACTTCGTCCCGAACGATACCCTCCTGGATACCGAGCGTGACCGCCTCTATCTTATCACCGGCCCGAACATGGCGGGTAAATCCACCTATATGCGCCAGGTGGCGCTCATCACCCTGATGGCGCAGATCGGCTCCTTTGTGCCGGCGCGCGAGGCGGTCATCGGCATTGCCGACAAGATCTTTACCCGTGTGGGCGCCTCGGACGACCTTGCCTCGGGGCAGTCCACCTTTATGCTTGAGATGAACGAGGTCGCGCATATCCTTGAGAATGCCACCGCCCGCTCGCTCATCATTTACGATGAGGTCGGCCGCGGCACCTCGACCTACGACGGCATGTCCATTGCCCGCGCCGTGGCGGAATACACGCATAAGAAGATCGGCGCGCGCACCCTCTTTGCCACGCACTACCATGAGCTGACGTCGCTGGAGGGCGAGCTGCCCGGCATCGTCAACTACAACATCGCCGCCAAAAAGCGCGGGGACGGCATCATCTTCCTCCGTAAGATCGTCCGCGGCGCCACCGACGATAGCTACGGTATCGAGGTCGCAAAGCTCGCGGGAATTCCCGCAGACGTTGTCCGCCGCGCCAAAAAGATCCTCTCGGATATCGAGGAGGGTGTGGGCGCGCCCCGCCCCGCCGCCCCCCGCGCGGAGGCCGCAACGCCCGACCTTTTCAGCACGGTGCAGAGAAGCGAGGCCGACGAGGCCGCCGACAGGATCCGCGCCGTGGATCTCAACACCTTAACGCCCATTGAGGCCATGAATCTTCTCTTTGAGCTGAAGAAGATGCTCAAGGACTGACATCCCAAAGGAGACACTATGGGTAAGATCAACCTGCTTTCCGAGGAGGTCGCCAACCTGATCGCCGCGGGCGAGGTGGTGGACCGCCCCGCCTCGGTGCTGAAGGAGCTTCTCGAAAACGCCATCGATGCGGGCGCCACCGCCATCACCGCGGAGGTCGGGCGCGGGGGCGTGGGGCTGCTCCGCGTCAGCGATAACGGCTGCGGCATCGCCTCGGAGGACCTGCCCGTGGCCCTGCAGCGCCACGCCACCAGCAAGATAAAGAACGCCGAGGATCTTGACGAGATCCTGACGCTGGGCTTCCGTGGGGAGGCCCTGGCCGCCATTGCGGGCGTTTCGGTCATGGAGATTGTCACAAGGACGGGGGAGGCCGAGTGCGGCACCCTGCTTGTCAGCGAGTACGGTAAGATCACCGAGGTCTCGGAGGTCGGCTGCCGTGTGGGCACCACCGTGCTTGTCAAGGAGCTGTTCGGCAACGTTCCCGCCCGCCGCAAGTTCTTAAAAAAGGACGTCACGGAGGCGCAGGCCGCCACCGCCTACGCTGAGAAGGTCGCCCTCTCGCATCCCGAGGTCGCCCTTACCCTGATCGTGGACGGCACCACGCGCTTTTCCACCCCGGGGGACGGAGACGTCCTCGGCGTCCTTCACGCCGTGGAGGGGCGCGAATTTGCCAAAAAGATGCTCCCCGTGAAGGGCGAGATGTCGGGCATGACGCTCACGGGCTACGTGGGTCGCAGCGATAACGTGGCGGGCACCCGCAACCGCCAGAGCTTCTTCATCAACGGCCGTTACGTCCGCAGTAAGACCATGCAGGCCGCCCTCGAGCAGGCCTTTACCTCCTATATCGCCCCCGGCAAATTCCCGTCGGCGGCGCTCTTCCTCACTCTGGCCCCCGGCGCCGTGGACGTCAACGTCCACCCCGCCAAGATTGAGATTCGCTTTTCCGATGAGCGCCCCGTCTTTGAGATCGTCTATCACGCGGTGCGCGGCGCCCTGACCGAGGCGGCCTACCGCCCTGAGCGTACCCCCCCCGCGGCCCCCACCCTCCGCCAGAACACCGTCCCGAAGAGCGAGCCGATCCGTATTGAGCTGCCGCCGCGCACGCCGGCGCCCTCGCCCTCGGTGACCCCGTCGGCGCCTGCCGCTCCCGCGCCTGCGGCAAGGGAGCTTTCCCCCCGCGACTCTCTCCGTATCCTTGCCGACTGCGCCGAGAGGGAGCGGGCCGCCGCCCCCTCGGTGGCCTCGGCGCCCGTCTTTACCTACGGCGGTGCGCCCGCACCCGAGAGGGAGGTGCCTACCCCTGCGCCCGCACCCCCACCCACGCCCGAGGCCCCCGCAGAGGCCCCCGCCGCCGTGGCCACGCCCTTTACCGTCATCGGTGAGGCCTTCTCGACCTACGTTCTCGTCGAGCGGGGCGAGGAGCTTCTTGTCATTGATAAGCACGCCGCCCACGAGCGCCTCCTCTTTGAGGACCTGCTTGCCGAGCAGCGCGCGGGAGGGAAGAGCGCCTCGCAGGGGCTGCTCCTGCCGCTTTCCCTGCATCTCACCGCCACCGAGCGCGGCGCCGCGGAGGAATACCGCGAGGACCTTCTCTCGGTCGGCTTTTCCTACGAGATGACGCAAAGCGGTGCCACGGTCGATGCCATTCCCGCGGCCGTGGAGCCCGAGGCCGCCGCGGCGCTCTTTACCGAGATGCTGGCCTCGCTTTCCGAGGGGACGGGCAACCCCGCCACCGCCGAGGGCAGCCGCCGTGAGCGCGCCCTGTGGCAGGTCGCCTGTAAGGCCGCCATCAAGGGAGGACGGCATTACGACGAGGCGCACGTCAGGTGGCTTTGTGAGCGCGTCCTTTCCCGCCCCGATATCACGGTCTGCCCGCACGGACGGCCGATCGCCTTTACGATGACCAAGCACCGCTTGGACCGTGAGTTTAACCGCATCCAGCACTGACGGAGGAGAGTATGTTTGAGCTTTTAAAGACCGAGGGCAAGGCCCGCCGCGGGCGTATGACCACCATCCACGGCGTGATCGAAACGCCCGTGTTTATGAACGTCGGCACCTCGGCCGCCGTTAAGGGGGGCATCTCCACGGCCGACCTTAAGGAGATCGGCTGTCAGGTCGAGCTGTCCAACACCTATCACCTGCACATCCGCCCGGGGGACGAGCTGATCCGCACCATGGGCGGCCTTCACAAATTTTTCAACTGGGACCGTCCCATCCTCACCGATTCGGGCGGGTTCCAGGTCTTTTCCCTCGCCAAGATCCGCAAGATCTACGAGGAGGGCGTGTGGTTCAACTCCCACATGGATGGGAAAAAGATCTTCATGGGGCCCGAGGAGAGCATGCGGATCCAGTCCAACATCGGCTCGACCATTGCGATGGCGTTTGACGAGTGCGTGGAGAACCCCACGACCTACGAGTACGCCAAGGCCTCCAGTGAGCGCACGCTCCGTTGGCTCCGCCGCAGTAAGAACGAGCTGGAGCGCCTGAACTCCCTCCCCGATACCGTCAACCCCCACCAGATGCTCTTCGGCATCAACCAGGGCAGCACCTTTGCCGACCTGCGCATTGAGAATATGTGCCGCACCGCGGAGATCGACCTCGACGGCTACGCCATCGGCGGTCTGGCCGTTGGGGAGGAGGCCGAGGAGATGTACCGCATCATTGAGGCGGTGGAGCCCCATATGCCCACGCACAAGCCGCGCTACCTGATGGGTGTTGGCACCCCGCAGAACATTCTTGAGGCCGTCTACCGCGGCGTTGACTTTTTTGACTGCGTGATGCCCTCGCGCAATGCCCGCCACGGGAACCTCTTTACCTGGCACGGGAAGATGAATATTAATAACGAGCAGTATTACGCCGATGAAAAGCCGATCGACGAGGCCTGCGGCTGCCCTGTGTGCCGCCGCTACACGCGCTCCTACATCCGCCACCTCTTCAAGGCGCGGGAGCTGCTGGGGATGCGCCTTGCCGTGCTTCACAACCTCTATTTCTACAACGAGCTGATGCAAAAGATCCGCGACGCTCTCGATGAGGGACGCTTCACCGAGTTTTACAACACCTGGCACGATAAGCTGGCCGAGCGGAGCGAGGACTTCTCGCCCGTGCCGGCGCAGTTCAGAAACCGTGTCCTTTACCGTGACCCCTCCACCGTGGTGCCGATCTGCGTCACGGAGGGCATTGACCTTGGTGCCCCCTCGGGCAAGGTAAAAAAGAAGAAAGGAAAAAAGCCCGCCGCGGCCAAAGCCCCCGCGGAGGAGGAATAAGGAGATAGCCATGCGCCAAAAGATATCGCTGGATACCGAGTGGAAATTCCACCTCGGTGACGCCGAAAGCACCAAGAAGAACTCCCATACCGATGCCTACTATTCCACCAAGGCCGGGCGGCAGTACAACCCCGCCTCGCGTGAGTGGGACGATGCCGACTGGCAAACGGTCGATCTGCCGCACGATTACATCGTGGGGATGCCGCGCGATAGGGACGGGGACATTTCCCACTCCTACCTCCGCAAGGAGGATGCGTGGTACCGTAAGGTGTTCCTCCTCCCGAAGGAATGGGAGGGCAAGCACATCCTCCTCTCCTTTGAGGGCATCTCGGTCTTTTCCCGCATCTACTTCAACGGCTCCCTCCTTTGCCGCCACCAAAACGGCTACATCGGCGTGGAGGTGGACGTCACCGACCGCGCCTACTTTGGCGATATGCCCAACACCCTGGCCGTCTTTGTCGACGGTAAGACCGCCAACGGCTGGTGGTACGAGGGCGCAGGCATCTACCGCCACGTCAACCTTTATGTAAAGGAACCTTTACACATCGCACATGACGGTGTCTCGATCCTGCCCGTCCACGTGGAGAATGACGATTTCGACACTCCCGTGACGGTCACGGTGGAGAACAGCGAGTACGATAAGGAGCTCTCGGGCACGCTGGCGGTCACGCTCCTTTATGAGGGGACCCCCGTGGCCACGGGCACGGCCCCCGTCACGGTCGGACCCTCGACCACAAGGGACGTCTCGCTCTCTCTCCCCGTCTTGGCCGTTCACCGCTGGGACGTGGACGCCCCGAACCTCTATACGGCAAAGATCGTCCTTCATGACGCCGAGGGCAACGTCCTTGACACCGTCACCGAGACCTACGGCTACCGCACCTATTCGGTCGATCCCAAAAACGGCTTCTTCCTGAACGGCCGCCAGCTGTATCTCCGTGGCGTCTGCAACCACCAGGACCACGCGGGTGTCGGCGTGGCGGTGCCCGATGCCATTCAAGAGATGCGCGTGGCGCTGCTTAAGGACATGGGCGCCAACGCCTACCGCTCGGCCCATAATCCCCCCGCCCCCGAGATCCTCACGGCCTGTGACCGTTACGGTCTTATCGCTATGGACGAGCATCGCCGCTTTGAATGCTCCCGTGAGGAGCTTGACTACCTCCGCGCCCTCGTCCGCCGTGACCGCAACCACCCGTCGGTGGTGTTCTGGTCGCTCTTTAACGAGGAGCCCCTGCAAAACACGGATGAGGGCGCCGCCATCTTCCGCCGCCAGCGCGCCACCGTGGAGCAGCTGGACAAGACCCGCCTCATCCTCGGCGCGATGAACGGCAACGCCTCGGGCGCCGGGCAGTATATGGATGCCGCGGGCATCAATTACGGCTACCGCATCCTTGACGGAGAGCACGAGAAATATCCGGATCTCCCCATCATCGGCTCGGAAAACTGCTCGACCCTTGCCACGCGCGGCTGCGTTGAGACCTCTCCCCGCGGCAAGATCAAGGATTCGGGCGCTGAGAGCTTTCCGAACGACCCGCAGGTCATGTCGGACTATGACGAGGAGTTCCCGTCCTGGGGCTCCACCGTCCGTACCGCCTGGGAAAAGGTCCTGACCCGCCCGTGGTATTCGGGCATCTTCATCTGGACGGGCTTTGACTACCGCGGTGAGCCCACGCCCTTTGCCTGGCCCTCTGTCTCCTCGCAGTTTGGTCTGATGGACACCTGCGGCCACCCGAAGGCGGCGTACTACTTCACGAAGGCCTGCTATACCGATGCCCCCATGATCCACATCACCCCCCACTGGAGCTTTGAGGAGGGAACCACCGTCCGCGTGATGACGATCTCAAACTGTGATGCGGTCGAGCTTTTCCTGAACGGCACCTCGCTCGGTCGCCGCGAGAATAAGGTCACCGAGCAGAACGAGTGGCAGGTCCCCTTCATGGCGGGCACGCTCTCGGCCGTGGGCTACCGTGACGGTGTGGCCGTGGCTACCTGTGAGCGCAAAACGGCAGGGAAGCCCGTGGCGATCCGCCTTATGCCCTACAAGACCGTCCTCCTTGGTGACGGCGCCGACGCCACCTCGGTCAGCGTGTGCCTTGTCGATGCTGAGGGCACCGTCGTCCCGACCGCTACCCACCACGTCACCTTCTCGGTGGAGGGGGGGAAGATCCTTGGCACGGGCAACGGCAACCCGAACTCGCATGAGGACGATACCCGCCCCGAGCGCGATCTCTTTGCGGGGCTTGCCGCCGTTATCGTGGCGGCGCCCGACACCCGCACCGACACTGCCCTCCGCCTCACTGCCTCGGTGGACGGCCTTGCCGATGCCACCGTAACCCTTGACGTCAAGGGCACCGCGGAGGCGCTGCGCGTTGCCACCTGCGACTCGCGCTTCCTTGTGGGCATCACCGCCTCGGACATTGTGGAGGAGCGCCCCGATTACGCCCGCCCGATCGCCGATAACGACATGAACACCCTCTCGCCGATCACGCTCGGCACGCCCGAGTTTGCCTTCTGCCGTGGCTGGCGCTTCTACCGTGCGCGCATCACCATGCCGAAGAACAAGGGCGCGATCCTTGAGGGCGCCCTGGAGGTCAAGCCGTTTGCTGAGGTCTTTGCCGTCAGCATCAACGGGAAGGAGATCTACACGGACGAGAAGGTCTATCAGAAACAGCGCATCCTCTTCACGGCGGCGGCGGGGGAGGAGCTTGACATCCGCTTCCTTGTCAAGGCGTGGGGCGGGAAGCCCTCGGGCCTTGGCAGCCAGCCCCGCCTCATTCTTTCGTGAGGTATGAAAATGAAGCTTGCCTCCTTTTTCAGTAGAAAAAATCTTTCGGAGCTGCTCCTTATGACGCTGGGGGTATGCCTCCTTACTGTCGGTGTTTACTTCTTTAAGATCCCCAACGGCTTTTCAACGGGTGGCGTCAGCGGTATCAGTACCGTGCTTGGCGCCGCCATCCAAAGCTCGTTCGTCACGCCCGCCACCCTTATTATGGCGATCAACGTGGTGCTTCTTGTTGTGGGACTTATCTTTGTCGGTAAGGATTTCGGCATCAAGACCGTCTATTGCAGTCTCCTCTTTTCGGGCGCCACCATGCTTCTTGAGTGGCTGGTGCCGCTGGCGGCCCCCATCACCGAGGAGCCGGTGCTGGACCTTGTCTCGGCCATTCTTCTTACGGCTATCGGCTCGGCGCTGATGTTCCGCGTGGGCGCCTCTAGCGGCGGCACCGACATTGTGGCCATGCTCCTAAAGAAGTACACCTCGCTGGACATCGGCAAGGCCCTGCTCGCTACCGACTTTCTGATCGCTGCCTCGACCTTCCTCGTCTTTGACGTCCAAACGGGCATCTTCTCCCTGCTTGGCCTTTTCGCCAAGGCCTTTGTGGTGGACGGCGTCATTGAAAGCATCGGTACCTGCAAGTATTTCACCATCATCACCACCAAAAAGGAGGAGATCGGTGCTTACATCATGCGCACCATCCACCACGGCTATACCGAGCTTTCGGGCACGGGCGGCTTCACGGGGGAGGATAAGGCGGTGCTCCTCACCGTCTGCAAGCGCATTGAGGGGGCGCGCCTGCGCAGGTTCTGCAAGGAGGTCGATCCCCACTCCTTCATCATCGTTTCGGACACCTCGGAGATCATCGGCAAGGGCTTCCGCGCCGTATAACAAAATAAAAAAGGGGCTAAACGGCCAAAGCCATATAACCCCTTTTTGTTTGCGCTTATGCCGAGGGCGCGCGGATTCCGAGCAGAAATTTTTGATCTCGCCCCGAAGGCGTACAAGGGTACGTCGAGAGGGCGAGAGCGAAAATAGCAAACAAAATATAATCGGGTGGAAGAAAAACGCAGTTTTTCAACCCTGAAATAAAAACGAATTACGAAAATGCAAAAAAGGGGCCAGACGGCCAAAGCCGTATAACCCCTTTTTGTTTGCGCTTATGCCGAGGGCGCGCGGATTCCGAGCAGAAATTTTTGATCTCGACCCGAAGGCGTACAAGGGTACGTCGAGAGGGCGAGAGCGAAAATAGCAAACAAAATATAATCGGGTGGAAGAAAAACGCAGTTTTTCAACCCTGAAATAAAAACGAATTACGAAGATGCAAAAAAGGGGCTAGACGGCCAAAGCCGTATAACCCCTTTTTGTTTGCGCTTATGCCGAAATCCGAAGCCCGAATCCCTTACGAATACATGCCGTTGGCCGCCATATAGGCGTAGATCTTCTCGCCGTGCTGCTGCTCCTCCGCCTGGATGTGGGAGAGCATCTTGCGTGCCGCGGGGTCGCGGAATTCAAAGACCGAGGTGTTGTAGGTCGTGGACACGTGCTTCTCGGAGGCCAGCATGTCCTGGCAGAGGAAGGCATCGCTCTTTTTGTCGTCCTCGCTCTTGTAGGAGACGGCACAGCAGTTGTCGTTGTTGGCCTTGAGGGTGCCGCCTGCCGCGGGCACGGTGCCGTCCATCATCGAGGTGATGGAGGCGAGGTGGGCCTCCTCGTTCGATTTCAGCTCGTTGAAAAGGCAGCGCAGCTCCTCAGACTTTGCCTCACCCGCATAGCGGCCGTATTTGCCGATGCACAGCGTTTCCTGGTCCTTAAGGTCCTTTAAGAGGGAGGTTTCCTTCTGGTTGGGTGTCATTTTCATCTTCTCCTTTGTTGGGATTTATTAGAAGTATGCCCCCCTATTCCCGCTTTATACAAAAAAAGGCACCCGCAGGTGCCTTTTTTTCTTATTCCGCCTCGGAAAACTCGCTCTTCCCGGCACCGCAGAGCGGGCACTCGAAATCCTCGGGAAGGTCGGCAAATTTCGTGCCGGGGGCAATGCCGTTCTCCTCGTCACCGAGGGCCTCGTCGTACTCCCAGCCGCAAAGATCGCAAACGTACTTCATGACATTCTCCTTATATATTTATTTTTATTTGATCTCTTCAAAATCCTGTGCGCCGTGCTTGCAAAGCGGGCATTCAAAGTCCTCGGGAAGGGTCTCGCCCTCGTACACGTAGCCGCAGATCTTGCAAACGTACCCCTTTTTGCCCTCGGTCGCGGGCTTCGGCTTGACGTTTGCGTGGTAATAGGCGTAGGTCATGGCCTCGCGGTCGGAGAGGACGCGTGCCTCGGTCACCTCGCAAATGAACATGCCGTGCGTATCAAGGTCCAGGTACTGCACCACCTTCAGGGAAAGGAAGGCGTTGATGTAGCGGGGGAGGACCACAAGGCCGTTCTCGGAGCGCAGGGGCTCACAGCCGGCAAACTTATCCACGTTCCGCCCGCTCACAAAGCCAAAGGCCTCAAAGACCGAGAAGGGGGCGTCCACCGTCAGGCAGTTGACGTTCATAACGCCCGAGCCCTTGATCACGTGGTGAGAGTAGTTTTGCTTGTTGATGGTCACCGCCACGCGGTTCGGGGTGCTGGTCAGCTGTGTGACGGTGTTGACGATCAGGCCGTTGTCCTTCTTTCCGTCATTCGAGGTGACAACGTACAGCCCGTAGCCGATGTTAAAGAGGGCGGTCGGGTCGTTCTTCACGGGGGCATCGTCCGAGAGGGCCAGGTATTCCTTGCAAAGCTCCTCGGCCAGCGCCTTGATGGCCGCCTTGCTCTCCTCGTTGAGGGCGGAGGTGATCCGCACCGTGGTTTCGGCAAAGGTGAGGTTCTTGCAACCCTCAAGCTCTGAGCGCATCACCTTGGCGGCCAGGGGGGCCCAGCTGCCGTTCTCCACCAGGGCCACCGTGCGGTTGGAGTAGTTGCGCTCGGTCAAGTGGTGGAGGAAGGTACGCATGAAGGGGAAGATGCCCGCGTTGTAGGTCGTGGTGGCCAGGACCAGCTTGGAATAGCGGAAGGCATCCTCCACCGCCTCGGCCATATCGCAGCGGGCAAGGTCGTTGACCACCACCTTCGGGCAGCCGTTGGCGCGGAGCGCCTCGGCCAGCTGAAGGACGGCCTTTTTCGTGTTGCCGTACACCGAGGTATAGGCAATGACGATGCCGTCCTCCTCGGCATCCAGGGCGCCAAACTTGCCAAAGCCGTCAGCAGAGAAGAGGACCTTGTCGTAGGCATCGTAGGTCACGATGACCTCGGGCCAGTGGACCATGGGGGCGGTGACAAAGGCCAGAGTGTGCTTGCCAAGGGTCAGGGTGTCGCCCTCGCCCACCACCACGCGGCGGTCGGCGTAGTCGGTACCGAAGAAGT
>JAFQWT010000175.1 GCA_017407375.1 Clostridia bacterium | reverse complement strand
TGGCCGTGGCCTCCATCATCGCGGAGCTTGAGCTGGATACCGACTCGATCTGCGCGGCGCTTTTGCACGATACGCTGGAGGACTGCGCGGGGAAGACCGACTACGAGGAGCTGCGCCGCCGCTTTGGCGAGGACGTGGCTATGATCGTTGAGGGCGTTACCAAGATCGTGACGGTGCGCTTTGAGGATAAGGAGGAGGCGCATATCGAGAACATCCGCAAGATGCTTCTCGCCATGTCGAAGGACATCCGCGTCATCTTTGTCAAGCTGTGTGACCGCCTGCACAATATGCGTACGCTGGACGCCAAATCCGACGAAAAGCGCCGCACGATCTCGCTGGAGACCATGTATATCTATGCGCCCCTGGCTCACCGCCTTGGTATGCAGCGCATCAAGCAGGAGCTGGAGGACATCAGTCTGCGGTATCTCGACCCCATCGGCTACGGCGAGATCTCGGCTGAGATCGAGGGAAAGTACGGCAAAACGCACGACCTTATCGACGTTGCCAGGGCCGAGATCATGGCAAAGCTCGCGGAAAACAACATCCGCTGTGCCATGGAGGGGCGGGTCAAGAGCGTTTACAGTCTTTACCGCAAGATCTATTCGCAAAACAAGGGCTTTGACGACGTTTACGACTTCTATGCCCTCCGTGTGATCGTGGAGAGCGAGCTGGAGTGCTACACGGCGCTTGGCCTCATTCACGAGCTCTTCCGCTCGGTGCCCGGGCGCTTTAAGGACTATATCTCCACGCCGAAATCCAATATGTACCGCTCGCTCCACACCACCGTGATGGGGCATGACGGCATCCCCTTTGAGGTGCAGATCCGTACGGTGGAGATGCACCATGTGGCCGAGTACGGTATCGCCGCGCACTGGAAGTACAAAACGGGGGAGAAGAGCAGCCGCGAGGAGATCGACGATAAGCTCCGCTGGATCGCCCAGCTTCTGGAGTCGGACGATCCCGCACGCGACCCCGACGACTTTATGAGCGCCTTCAAGACCGACGTCTTCCGCGACGAGACCTTTGTCTTTACCCCGCGCGGGGACGTCATCTGCCTGCCGCTCGGCGCCACGGTCATCGACTTTGCCTACGCCATCCACTCGGCGGTCGGCAACAAGATGATGGGCGCCAAGATCAACGGCTCCATCGTCCCCATCGACCGTGTGCCGCAAAACGGCGACATCGTGGAGATCCTTACCTCCTCGGCCTCCCGCGGGCCGAGCCGTGACTGGCTGAAGATCGCCAAAACGGGAAGCACCACGGCCAAGATCCGTGCCTGGTTCAAAAAGGAACGCCGCGCTGAGAACATCGTGGTGGGACGGGAGGAGATCGAGCGTGAGCTTGACCGCTACGGTCGTGCCTACACCGAGGAGGACCTTCTCGCGGTCGTTGGGCGCGTTGCCGAGCGTACGGGTGTCAGCGGTGCCGAGGATTTCTTCAACACCATCGGCTTTGGCGGCCTTTCGGTCTCGCATATCGCGGGCAAGCTGCGCGAGGAATTTGACCGCCGCGTGCCGCCCCCCGCCGCCACCGAGGAAAAGCCGCTCCTGCGTACGACGCAACGGCCGAAGAACTTCAAAAACGACAGCGGCATCATCGTGGACGGTGCCCGCGGGTGCCTTATCAAGTTTGCCAAATGCTGCAACCCTCTCCCGGGAGACGAGGTCATCGGCTTTGTCACCCGCGGCTTCGGGACCTCGGTCCACAAGCGTGACTGTCCGAACGCCGTCCGCGGCCTTGCCGACCCCGAGGTGCGCAGCCGCTGGGTGGAGGCGCACTGGGAGGACGAGTTTGTCTCACGGGAGAATGAGAACCTCTTTGAGGCGCTCCTTAAGATCTATGCCGACAACCGCATCGGCCTTCTGGCGGACGTTTCGGTCGCCTTGGCCGAGATGCGCGTGGCCATCATCAGCGTTAACACCGCCAACTCTCCCACCGACGAGAAGGCCACCATCAACCTTTCCATCGGCTGTAAGAACGTCAGCCATTTCCGCTCCATTATTTCAAGACTCCGCAAGATCGACGGCATTTATGACGTTGTGCGCGGCATTAGCAGGTAAGTATGATAGCAGTATTACAGCGCGTGCATTCCGCCTCCGTCATTGCTGACGGGGAGCCGGCCGGCCGCATCGACAAAGGGCTGTTTATCCTCCTTGGCGTTTTGGAGGAGGATACCGAGGAGGATGCCCGCCTCCTCGCCGAAAAGATCGCAAAGCTCCGTATTTTCAGCGACGAGAATGACAAAATGAATCTGTCGGTCGTGGATATCGGCGGCGGCGCCCTTGTGGTGTCCAACTTTACCCTTGCCGCCAATTATGCCAAGGGCAACCGCCCCGACTATCTCCGTGCCGCCCCGCCCGCCGTGGCCGACCCGCTGTATCAGCGCTTCTCGGAGCTTCTCCGTGAGCGGGTGGGCACCGTAGAGAACGGCGTGTTTGGCGCGCATATGGACATCACGGTGGCGGCCAACGGCCCTGTCACGATCGTTATGGATTCCGCGGTGCTCCGCAAGGGAGGCCGCGCATGATCCTTAAGATCGAGGGGGCCATCAACCGCTATTACGTCCAAACGCTGTGCATGGTCTTTTTCCCGGGTGCCACCTTCTCGGAGAGTGAGCAGGCAGGACCCGACGTCCCCGAGGTGACCGTCTCGCTCATCCGTGAGGGGGACACCGTCCGCTCGGTGGCCACCATGCGCTTGGGGGACAAGGAAACAAGGGGCGAGGGCGCCTCGGACATCGGCCCCGAAAGAAGTGCCGCCAGGGCCGAGAAGATCGCCGTGGGCCGCGCCGTGTTTGCGGCAGGGAAGGCCTTCTTTTCCTATACGCCGCCGTGGGGGATCCTCACGGGGGTGCGCCCTGCCAAGGTCGCCAGTGAGCTGATCGCCAAGGGGAACGGTATCCGCAATTCCCGCGCCATCCTGCGTGACGAGTATTTCCTGAATCCGCGCAAGGCGGCGCTGGCCGTTTCGGTCGCCTCGACCGAGATGAAGCTGACACACAAGCTCCCAAGCGACCTTTGCAGCGTGTACATCGCGATCCCCTTCTGCCCCTCGCGCTGTGCTTACTGCTCCTTTGTCTCCTATACCTCGGGCAAGCTCCTCTCGCTCATTGACGAGTACCTGCTTGAGCTGTATCGGGACATCGACGATATCTTTGCCACCATCCGTGAGCTTGGCCTCCGTGTGGCCACCGTCTACATCGGCGGCGGCACACCGACCGTCCTTGACCCACACCAGATGTCGGCGCTCCTTGCGTGTATCGGCAAAAACGTTGACCCCTCGACACTGCTTGAGTTTACCGTGGAGGCAGGGCGCCCCGATACCATCACGCGTGAAAAGCTGGATGCCATCCGCATGGGGGGCGCGGGGCGCATCAGCGTCAACCCGCAGACCCTCTCGGAGGAGGTCCTCCGCTCGATCGGCCGCCACCATACCGTGGAGGAGTTTTACCGCGCGTTCTCGCTGGCCCGTGAGGCCGAGATCGGCGCCATCAACGTCGATATGATCGCGGGGCTTCCTGAGGACACCTTCCGTATCTTTTCGGATTCTCTCGATAAGGTCATGGCGCTGGCACCCGAGAACATCACGGTGCATACCTTCTGCGTCAAGCGCTCGGCCGCCCTCCGTCAGAAGGACGGCATCTATGCCCTTGGCTCGGCCGATGCCGCCAAGAGCGTGGAGTATTCCCAGATGCGGACCAAGCTGGCGGGCTACCGCCCCTACTATATGTACCGCCAGAAGAACACGGTCGGCAACCTTGAGAACGTGGGCTACGCCCTCCCCGGCACCGAGGGGCTCTATAACATATTTATGATGGAGGAGCTGCACAGCATCTTTGCCGTGGGGGCGGGCGCCGTCACCAAGCTGGTGCGCCGTGAGAGCCCTGCGGCAGCCAATGCACTCATCGAGCGCATATTTATGCCGAAATATCCATATGAATACTTAAGAGACGCCGCCCGCCTCCGCGAGGGGGACCCGTCGGCGGGTCTCAAATCCAAGAGGGAGAGGATCCTTTCCTTCTTTCAAGGAGAAAGAGAATGATCGAGGCAAGAACGGTATTTGAGGGTGAGGCCGACAAGCGGGCGTACGTCCTTTCGTGTGAGGCGGGGTATGAGGCCGCGCTGGACGAGGCCGTCCGCCGTGTTCTCGCCATGCCCGACTGCCGCACCGTCCTCCTCTCGGGTCCCACCTGCTCCGGCAAGACCACGACCGCCAACAAGCTCATCTCGGAGTTCTCCGAGGCGGGCGCCCGCGTGCACGTGGTCTCGATCGACGATTTCTTTTACGACCGCGCGCTCCTCATCGAGAGGGCGGCCGCCACGGGCGGGAGGATCGACTTTGATTCTCCCTCCACCATCGATATGGACACCTTTGCCACCGCCGTTGGCGATATCCTTGCGGGGCGCACCGCCACCCTGCCGCGGTTTGATTTTCTGACAGGGCGCCGCTCGGGCACCGTCACGGTGCCGCACGGTGAGTACGACGTTTATATTTTTGAAGGGATCCAGGCGATCTATCCCGAGGTCACCGCGCATTTTCGCGGCCACCCGTATGCCTCGGTCTTCGCCTTTGCCGAGCGGGGACTCTCGGTTTCGGGTGAGGTCATCGACCGCACCGAGCTCCGCCTTTTGCGCCGCCTTGTCCGTGACTACAACTTCCGTGGGGCGGCACCCGCCTTCACGCTGGCGCTTTGGGAGAGCGTCCGCGATAACGAAAAGACCCACATCCTGCCTTACGTCGGTACGGCGGACGTGGTGATCGACTCGACCCTTGGGTATGAGCTTTCGGCGCTCAAGCCCTACCTCTCGCCTCTCCTTACCTCGCTCCCGCGGGAGAACGCCTTTTATGAGGAGGGACAGCGGCTTCTTTCCCTGCTTTCCCGCATGGATGAGATTTCAAAGACCTATATTCCCGCGACCTCGGTCTATCGGGAGTTCTTGGGGTGACGTATGAGTATCTTATTTGACAGTGTATGGCTCCCGACAGGGGAGACCGCCTTTGTAACGGTGGAGGGGCGGCGCATTGCCGCCATCACGCCGGAGCGGCCCCAAGGGCCCTTTGACCGCGTGATCGACGGGCGCGGCAAGCTCCTGACACCGGGGCTTGTGAACACCCATTGCCACGCGGCAATGACGCTTTTGCGCGGGTATGGGGAGGACCTCCCCCTCGACCGCTGGCTGAACGAGCGCATCTTTCCCGCCGAGGACCTTCTGAGTGACCGCTCGGTCTACCTGGCCAGTGGGCTGGCCGTGGCCGAGATGCTGGCGGGGGGAGTGACGTCCTTCTCGGATATGTACTTCTTCTGCGATGCCACGGCGCGCGCCGTGGCCGAGGGGGGCATCAAGGCCAACCTCTCGCGCAGCATCGTTTCCTTTGACGAGACGGCCGATTACGCGGCCGACACCCGCGTGCAGGAGGCCCTGGCCCTTCACACCGCCTGGAACGGCGCCGAGGAGGGGAGGATCCGCATCGACCTTTCGCTCCATGCCGAGTACACCAACGTGGCGCCCTGCGTGCGTTATGTGGCCGCGTGTGCCGCCAAGCGGTCGGCCCGCGTGCAGATCCACCTCTCGGAGACCGAGAAGGAGCACAGGGAGTGCCTTGGCCGCCACGGCGTAACGCCGACGCGCTTTTTCCTTGATAACGGCCTGTTTGAGGTGCCCGTGGTGGCCGCCCACTGCGTGTATCTTGACGAGGCCGACCGTGAGATCCTCGCCTCCCACGGGGCCACGGCGGTGCATAACCCCATCAGCAACCTGAAGCTTGGTAGCGGCGTGATGCCGCTTGGAGAGACGGTGGCTGCAGGGGTCACGGTGGCGCTGGGTACGGACGGTGCCGCCTCCAACAACCGCTTGGATCTCCTCCGTGAGATGCAGACGGCGCTCCTCCTTGGAAAGGGCATCACGCGGCGGCCCGAGGGCTTTACCGCGGCCGAGGGACTGCGCCTGGCAACCGAGAACGGTGCGCGCTCCCAGGGGAGGGAGGACACGGGCCGCCTTGCGGTCGGGTGCTGTGCCGACCTTGCGCTTTTCGACCTTACGGGGCTATCGAACCTGCCCGTGGTCGCCCCTGTGACGGCCCTGGCCTACTCGGCCTCCGCCGCCGACGTCTGCCTTACCATGGTCGATGGCAGGATTTTATATGAAAACGGTGAATTTACGACACTGGACGTGGAAAAACTGAAACATGAGTTCTCAAAGATGAGGGCCGGGTATTTCAACTGATCCACGGAGGTGCGGTATGAAAAAGGAAGCCAAGGGACGCGGGCGCCGCGGCGCGACACTTCTTAACGGAGTTCTCCTTCTGACGCTGGCGAACCTCCTTGTCAAGGTGTTCGGCTTTCTCTATAAGGTCCCCCTCAATCGCTGGCTGGGGGATGAGATGGCCAACGTCAATACCGCCTACTCGGTGTATACTCTACTTTACATGATATCCACAGCAGGGATCCCCGTGGCGGTCTCCGTCCTCATTTCGGAGGCGCGTACCGAGGGGAGGGGAGAACGCGTCCGCCGCATTTTCCGCGTGTCGCTGGTTACGCTGGCGCTGGTCGGGGGGCTTGGGACGCTTCTTCTTTTTCTCTTGGCCCACCCCATTGCCAACGCCAACTCCGGCGGGGACTCCTATCTTTGCCTTCTGGCGATCGCCCCCGCGCTTTTCTTTATCTGCCTTTCCAGCGTTTTTCGCGGCTATTTCCAGGGCTTTGGCCTTCTGCGCCCGACCGCCGTCTCCACGGTGATCGAGGCCCTTGGCAAGATGGCGCTTGGCCTGTTTCTTGTTCGTCTGGTCCTCCGCCTGACCGAGGGGGGCACGCCCTTGGCGGCGGGCTACTCCGTGCTTGCCATCACGGTGGGGATCGCCCTTGGGGCGCTGTATCTGGCGGTGGCCTATACCCGCTTTTCGGGAAAGGCGCTCACCCCCCTCTCCGAGGGACGGGAGTGCGACCTTGGCAACGGTGCGATCCTTCGCCGCTTGCTTTCCGTCGCCGTGCCGATCGCGATCGGCTCGGGGGTGATGAGTCTTTCCTCGCTCATTGACACCCAGCTGATGCGCCCGCTCCTTACCTCGTATTACGGGGATGCCGCGCGGGCCAAGGCGGTCTTTTCCGACTATTCCACGGGGGCGATCACGCTCTTTAATCTGCCCGCCGTTCTCATCTACCCGATCACATCGGCCATTGTCCCCTATATCACCGCCGCCCGCACCGAGGGCAGGGAGGGGGATGCCGCCGCGACCGTGGGGGCGGCGCTTCGCACGGCGGCCCTGCTTGCCTTTCCCTCCGCCTTTGGCCTCTCGGCCCTGGCAAGGCCGATCCTTTCGGTCCTTTTCCTCGGTGACCGCGATATGGCAGAGAACGCGGGCGGGCTCCTTTCGGTCTTGGCCATTGCCGTGGTGCCCTTGGGGCTTCTCGCCATTACCAACGCGGTGCTCCAGGCCTACAAAAAGCAGGCGCGCCCCATGATCTCAATGCTCCTTGGCGTTGTTGTCAAGGTCGTGGCCGTCCTCGGGCTGACACCGGCCCTCGGCCCTTTGGCGGCGCCCGTCGGCACGCTGCTTTTTTACCTTTCCGCCCTCCTTTTGAATTTCTATTTTATCTATCGCGATACCTCCCTCACGCCCGAGCCCTTCTCGCTCCTTGCCCCTCCGGCGCTCGGCGCGCTGCTTGCGGCCCTGGGGGCGGCGGGCACTTACGCGCTTACCCTAGGGCTTGGGGAGGCACCCGCCCTTGCCCTTGCGGTGGTGGTGGCCGTCCTCGTCTACCTCCCCTCGGTCCTTTGGCTTGGCGGGGTGAGCGAGGCCGAGGTGCGCCTCCTGCCGCGCGGGGAGCGCCTCTCGCAATTTCTTTCAAAACACCATTTTATCAGGAAAAGAGAATTACCCATGAAAGAGGAAAGTAAAGAAAACCTTGCATACGAAGAGCTTTTGCAGGTGGTGCGCCGCCTGCGTGCTGAGGACGGCTGTCCCTGGGACCGCGCCCAAACGCACGAAACGCTCTCACGCTATCTTATCGAGGAGACCTATGAGGTGCTGGAGGCCTTGGAGACGGGAAGTGCCGAGGACCTTTGTGAGGAGCTTGGCGACCTTCTGCTCCAGATCCTTTTCCATGCCGAGCTGGAACGGGAGCGGGGAGGCTTTGGTATGGAGGCGGTGGCCCGCAAGGAAAGCGAAAAGATGATCCTCCGCCATCCCCACGTCTTTGGCGATGCCTCGGCCGAGGAGACGCTCTCCTCGTGGGAGAGCAGCAAAAGCCGTGAAAAGCACCGCGATACGCTCACTGAGCGCGTCGGCTCGATCCCCCGCGCCCTCCCCGCGCTCCTACGGGCCGAGAAGGTGATAGAAAAGTGTGAGGGAGAGCCCGCGGCCCCCGCGGTGCCCTCGGCCCTCCAGGAGGAGATCGTACGCCTTTCGGGGGTGGCTGACGCCAAGGACAAGGCGGCCGCCGCCGGCCGCTTCCTGCTTGCCGCCGTTGCCGCCTTCCACTCCCACGGCGTTGTGTCGGAGGAGGCACTTTCCCATGAGATCCAAGGGGTTTTTGAGGATATCAAGGCAAAGGAAAACGCCTTGTAATGTAAGGTGTTTTTGACATTTTCTTGTTATTTTGCATTAAAACAAGCGCCCAAAAAGTTCATTTTTCGTTAAAAACTGTGCAAATTGTACAACTTTTTGCAATTTTATTGAAAAGTCTTGCAAAATATAGACAAACATGGTATAATAAAACCAGAAAAAGCGTACGTTAAGGTATGCTCGTATCCAAAATTTTAATGCAAAGGATGGAAATTGTTATGAACAAGACTCAGCTCATCGATGTTGTCGCGAAGGAGACCAAGATGAAGAAGAAGGATGCGGAGGTTGCCGTTGAGGCCGTCTTCGCCGCCATTACTGCCGCTCTTGCTGACGGTGACAAGGTTCAGGTCATCGGCTTTGGTACCTTTGAGGCCAAGGAGCAGGCCGCTCGTGAGGGCCGCAACCCCTCCACCGGTGCCAAGATCCAGATCGCTGCTTGCAAGCGCCCCGCGTTCTCTGCCAGCCAGGCTCTGAAGGATAAGGTCAACGCCTGATCGTAATGCGCCTTGACAAATACCTCAAGGTCTCGCGCATCATCAAAAGACGCACGGTGGCCAATGAGGCCTGTGACGGGTCGCACGTTTCTGTAAACGGGCGGCCCGCCAAGGCGTCTTATGACGTGAAGGAGGGGGACGAGATCGAGATCACCTTCGGCTCGAAGACTCTCCGCGTCCGCGTGACCTCCATCAAGGACAGCACCAAAAAGGCGGATGCCGCCGAAATGTACGAGGTGCTTTCCGAACAGTAATCTAAGGAACGGTCTGCCGTTCCTTTTTTTCTTTGGCATTGCCGCATCGGCAATGCCTTTTTTCATATCGCCGCCGCCTTTGACATATACTTTTACCGATGAAAGGAGTGGCTATATGGGACAGCAAGAGATCTTTTCTGCCGAGCGGAAGCATTCGCTCGCGCTCAAGAACAGGGAACGGGTAACGCTGGACGGCATTACCTCGGTCATAAGCTTTGATGAGGGCGCCGTTGTCCTTGAGACCGCGCTTGGGCCGCTCACCGTGGAGGGGGAGGGCCTGCGTGTGACCAAGCTCCTCCTTGAGGCGGGGGAGGTCGCGGTTGAGGGGAAGGTCTCGGCCCTTATCTACGGGGAGGGCAGCCACGGTAAGGGGCGCTTCTTCCGCCGTTTGGGAGGATAACGTGGAGGTCTCTATGTGGCAGCTTATGCGCCTTGCCCTGCTTTCTGTGGGGCTGGGAGCGGGGCTGTACGCGCTTTGGCAAGGGCGTGCCCTGCTGGCGGGGGCGCTCTATCCCTCGGCGGCGGGGAAAGGCCCCCTTGGGCGCTGGCGCCTGCCCCGGGCCGCGGCGCCCTACCGCTTTTTGTCGGCACCCGCCTTACCGAAGCTTTTCCGTCACCTTGGTGACCTTTTCGGCGCCCTTTTCGTTTCGATCGTATTTTCGGTCTTTTTTTATGCGACCAATGACGGCATTCCCCGCCTTTTCGCTTTTTTGGGGTGTGCTTTTGGGGCTTGGCTTTGGAAGAAAACGCTCGGGCGTCCCTTTTTCTCCCTGCTCTCCTTCCTTGGGGAGCTTGTACGCTATCTCACTCTCTTTTTACTGATGCCGCCCCTTAGCGTGCTTTTTGGTATCGGAAGGCGCTTCCTTTCTTGCCTGATTAAAGCAGGCGGCGCTTTGATAAAAAAGCAAAAAAGGTCCTATACTAAGAGCACGTCGCGCCGCTACGTAAGGCGTGCGGTGGCAGAGCTTTCCGTGAGGCGGCTCGGCCGCCGCCGTGAGGCGGCGCTTTCACAAGAGGAAACGGGGGAGGGAGACGTATGACGGAAAATGAAGGGGCAGCCGCCCGCTTTCACGCGGGGACGGCGGACGATGCGTACCGCTATCTTGGTGCTCATGCGGAAAAGACCGAGGGCGGCTACCGCTATACCTTCCGCACCTTTGCGCCCCACGCAGAGGGGGTCTCTCTTGTGGGGGACTTTTGCGGCTGGGGGGAGGGGATCCCCCTGACCCGCATCACCGAGGGAGGGGTCTTTGAGATGATCCTTGAGGACTCGCGCGACCTTACCGGTGCGGCCTATAAATTTCGCATCACCGCGGGCGGCACCTCCCGCCTCAAGGGGGATCCGTACGCCTTTGCCTCCCGAGGCGGTGATGACGGCGCCTCGCTCCTTGTGGGACTTCCTTCCTATGCCTTCGAGGACGGTGACTATCTGGCCGCCCGCCGTGCCGCCGCAAAGGAGGGGGGCGTCGATTGCCGTCCCCTCAACATTTACGAGGTGCATCTCGGCTCATTTTTGCGGCGGGAGGACGGCACGTACCTTTCGTATGGGGAGTTGGGCGAGGCGCTCCTTGCTTACGTGAAGTATATGGGCTACACCCACGTGGAGCTTTTGCCTGTTTCCGAGTATCCCTACGACGCCTCCTGGGGGTATCAGGTGGGCGCATATTACGCCCCCACCTCGCGCTTTGGCACGCCGACGGAGCTTTGCGCCCTCGTGGACAGGCTGCACGCGGGCGGGGTCGGCGTGATCCTTGACTGGGTCCCCGCCCATTTCCCGAAGGATGCCTGGGGACTTTACGAGTTTGACGGCGGCCCGCTTTACGAATACCCCGAGGAATGGAAGCGGGAGACCTCGTGGGGGACGCGCTACTTTGACGTTTCCCGCCCCGAGGTGCGCAGCTTTCTCATCTCCTCGGCGCTTTTCTGGCTGAGGGAATACCACGTGGACGGCTTGCGGGTCGATGCCGTTTCCTCCATGCTGTATCTCGATTATGACCGCCGCCCCGGAGAATGGGTGCCAAGCGCCGAGGGGGATAACAAGAACCGCGCCGCGATGGAGTTCTTCCGTCAGCTGAACGATGCCGTTCACAAGAGCGTGCCCGAGGCCCTGATGGTGGCGGAGGAATCGACCGACTGGCCGCTCCTCACCCACCCGACGGAGGAGGGCGGCCTTGGGTTTGATATGAAGTGGAATATGGGCTTTGCCAACGACCTTTTCGCCTATCTCTCCATGGACGGAGGGGGGCGCACCACCCACCACACGGCCCTCAATTTTCCCATCACCTACGCCTTTAAGGAGCGGTACGTGCTCCCCGTCTCACACGATGAGGTGGTGCACGGCAAGCGCTCACTGTTTGGAAAGATCGAGGGGGAGGAGGCGGCCAAGGACCGCACCGTCCGCACGGCGCTGCTCTTTTTGATGACCTTTCCGGGAAAAAAGCTTTTGTTTATGGGCACCGAATACGGGCAGAGGGGGGAATGGAATTTTGATGCCGCCCTCTCCTGGGAGCAGCTGGAGGAGGCGGGCTTTGATGCCCTGCGTGAATACGTGGCGGCCTTAAACC
>JAFQWT010000174.1 GCA_017407375.1 Clostridia bacterium | reverse complement strand
GGCGGCGGTCGAGACGATCTTGCGCTGGGGGAGCTTGCCCTCCAGGGTCTCCTCCATGGGGCGGGTGGGGTCGGCGGCGCCCGTCACGCGCATGGCGGCATAGACGTAGGAGCGGCCCGACAGCGGATCGCGGATGGCACCGCCGATGCAGGTGGCGGCACCGCCAAACGGCTCGATCTCGGTCGGGTGGTTGTGCGTCTCGTTCTTAAAGAGGAGGAGCCAGGGCTCGGTCACGCCGTCCACCGTGACGTCGATCTTCACGGTGCAGGCGTTGATCTCCTCGGACTCATCGAGCTTATCAAGCTTGCCGTCCTTACGGAGCTGCTTGACGGCAAGGGTCGCCACGTCCATCAGGTTTTTCGGCTTTTTGCGGCCCAGCCCCTCACGGACGGCCAGGTAGTCGGCCCACGCGGCGGCCAGCGTCTCGTCCTCGAAGGTGACGTCGTCGATGGTCGTTAGGAAGGTGGTATGGCGGCAATGGTCGGACCAATAGGTGTCGATCATGCGGATCTCGGTGAGGGTGGGGTCGCGCCCCTCCTCGTTTTTGAAGTAATCGCGGCAGAAGCGGACGTCATCAAGGTCCATGGCGAGACCATAACGCGTAAGGAAGGCGGCAAGGCCTTCCTCCGTGAGCGCGGTAAAGCCGGAAAGCGTCTCAACCTCGGTCGGTACCTCGTACTGCACGGCCAGGGTCGCGGGCTTTTGCAGCGAGGCGCGGCGCGCCTCCACGGGGTTGATGATGTACTTGGCGATCGCCTCAAGGTCGGAGTCGGTCAGCGCGCCCTCGAGAAGATACACGCGCGCTGTGCGGATGGTGGGGCGCTCCACCTGGGCGAGAAGCTGGATGCACTGGGCGGCCGAGTCGGCGCGTTGGTCAAACTGACCGGGCAGGTACTCCACAGCCAGAACGTGCGCGGCAGCGGGGCACTCCCCGTAGACCAGGTCAAGCTGCGGCTCCGAGAACACGGTGCCGACCGCGCGGGAAAAGACCTCCTCGGTAATGCCCTCCACGTCATAGCGGTTGAGCAGGCGCACGCCGGTAAGGCGCGAGATGCCGAGGAGCCCTGTCAGCTCGGAATAGAGGGCGCGGGCCTCGTTTTCCAGGCCCTTGCGCTTTTCTACGAAAATTCTGTAAACCATACTTTACTCCTTGACGGCCGCAAGGGCGCGTTTTCCAATATCGTGGCGGTAGAAGGCATCGCGGAAGGTGATGCGCTCGGTACGGGCGTAAGCCGTGGCAAGGGCCTCACGGAGGGTGGGGGCCGTGGCGAGGACGCCAAGCACACGGCCACCACTGGTCACAAGGGTGCCGTCACGGTCGACAGCGCCCGCCACGACCACGTGATCGTGAAGGTCGTCAGGGATCTCAATGGGATAGCCCTTGGCGTAGGCCGAGGGGTACCCGCCCGAGGCCATGATGACGCAGGCGGCGGCGCCCTCCGAGAAGGTGACGGGGGTCTTGTCCAGGGTGCCGTTTGTCGTGGCCATCATCACGGTGAGAAGGTCGCTTTCGAGCAGCGGCAGGACGACCTGCGTTTCGGGGTCGCCAAAGCGGCAGTTGTACTCAATGACGCGGGGACCCTTGGGCGTGAGCATGAGGCCAAAGTAGAGGCAGCCCGTGAAGGGGCGCCCCTCGGCCGCCATGGCGCGGACCGTGGGGAGGAAGATGGTCTCCATGCACTCGGCGGCCACCTCCCGTGTGTAGTAGGGGTTCGGGGCGACGGTGCCCATGCCACCGGTGTTCAGGCCGGTGTCGCCGTCACCGGCGCGCTTGTGGTCCATGGAGGAGACCATGGGCACAAGGGTCTTGCCGTCGGTAAACGCCAGCACCGAGACCTCGGGCCCTGTGAGGAATTCCTCGATAACGATGCGGTCACCGCTCTTACCAAAGACGTGCTCCTCCATCATCTCACGGACGGCGGCGCGGGCCGCCTCTCTCGTTTCGGCAATGATGACGCCCTTCCCAAGGGCCAGCCCGTCCGCCTTGATGACGGTGGGCAGGGGCGCGGTGTCAAGATAGGAAAGGGCCGCCTCGGCATCCTCAAACACCTCGTAGGAGGCGGTGGGAATGCCGTGCTTTTTCATCAGGTTCTTGTAAAAGACCTTGCTCCCCTCGAGGATCGCCGCATTTTTGC
This sequence comes from Clostridia bacterium, assembly GCA_017407375.1. Classification (GTDB taxonomy): domain Bacteria; phylum Bacillota; class Clostridia; order Oscillospirales; family CAG-272; genus UBA1740. The sequence continues at coordinate 4,060 of JAFQWT010000174.1, read as the reverse complement.
GAGGGCCAAAGGCGGGAATGCCGCGCTCGGCGAGGGCGTCCACGGCGCCCAGCACCAGGGGATCGTCGGGGGCGACCACGGCGTAATCGATGCCCTTCTCCACCGCAAACGCAACGATCGCGGGGATGTCCTTGGCACCGATGTCCACGCACACGGCATCACGGGCGATGCCGCCGTTGCCGGGGAGCGCGTAGATCACCTCGACGGCGGGGTTTTCCTTCAGCTTTTTGATGATGGCGTGCTCACGCCCGCCACCACCGACAACCATCAGCTTCATACGGCACCTCTTAATGGTGGAAGAGGCGCATGCCCGTAAAGGCCATGGTCATGCCGTAGCCGTTGCAGGAGGCAATGACAAGGTCGTCACGGATCGAGCCGCCGGGCTCGGCGATGTAGCGCACGCCGCTCTTTTTGGCGCGCTCGATGTTATCGCTGAACGGGAAGAAGGCATCCGAGCCGAGTGCCACGCCGTCCAGGGTGTCAAGGTAGGCGCGCTGCTCCTCCTTCGTGAAGGGGGCGGGGCGGGTGGTGAAGTACTTCTGCCAATTGCCCTCGGCACACACGTCCTCCTCGTTCTGGTTGATGTAGCCGTCGATGACGTTATCGCGGTCGGGGCGGCCGAGCGTGGGAAGGAAGGGCAGGGACAGCACCTTCTCGTGCTGACGGAGGAACCAGGTGTCGGCCTTACCGCCCGCAAGGCGCGTGCAGTGGACGCGCGACTGCTGGCCGGCGCCAACGCCGATGGCCTGACCGTCCACGGCGTAGCAGACCGAGTTCGACTGGGTGTACTTCAGCGTGATGAGCGCCACGATGAGGTCGCGGATCGCGCTCTCGGGCAGGTCCTTGTTCTCGGTGACGATGTTCGTGAGCAGCTCACGGTCGATCTTGAAGTTGTTGCGCCCCTGGCGGAAGGTGATGCCAAAGACCTGCTTCTCCTCGATCTCGGCGGGGACGTAATCGGGGTCGATGGCCACGATGTTGTAGTTGCCGTTGCGCTTTGAGCGGAGGATCTCCAGCGCCTCGGGCTCATAGCCGGGGGCAATGATGCCGTCCGAGACCTCACGCTTGATGAGGCGCGCGGTGGTGACGTCACAAACGTCGGAGAGGGCGACCCAGTCACCGAACGAGCACATACGGTCGGTGCCGCGGGCGCGGGCGTACGCGCAGGCAAGGGGCGAGGCATCGAGGTCCTCGATGTCGTCAACAAAGCAGGCGCGCTTTAAGGTGGCGGACAGCGGAATGCCGACCGCCGCCGAGGTGGGGCTGACGTGCTTGAAGGACGTGACGGCGGGAAGGCCGAGCGCCTCCTTCAGCTCCTTGACCAGCTGCCAGGCGTTGAGCGCATCGAGAAAATTGATGTAGCCGGGGCGACCCGAGAGGATCTCAAGGGGCAGCTCACCGCCGCCCTGCATATAGATCTTGGCGGGCTTTTGGTTGGGGTTGTTACCGTACTTCAGCTCAAATTCCTTCATGTCACGTTCCTCACTTTTCGTTTTTGTTGATAAGGCGCACACAGGTCGTGCCGTCGGCAAGCGAGGTGTAGCGCACGTAGAGAGAGATCTTGTTGTCCTCGTTGAGGGCCTCCCAAAGGGCCGAGGTAAAGGCGTCGATATCGTTGCCGATGGCCACGCGCTCGGGCTCACCCTGGAAGGTGGGGATCGGGTCGCCGTCCGTCACGTACGTGTGGAGGAAGTGGCCAAGCCCCGCAAGCGCGGGATACTCAAAGGTGTAGCGCGCGCAGGCACTGCCCTCGGCATCGGCGCTCTTCAGGATGCTCATATCGTAGGTAAAGTCTTCTTTACCAAAGGTGATCATACCGCTGATGCGGGGGGTAAAGTTGGGGGCATCGGGCTCAAACTCACGCGCGCGGAGCGCCTCCGCAAAGGACTTCCCCGCCCCAAGCCCCTCGTAGACCGTGTCGGTCTGGTCGCCGTTCGTCACGATGAGGCGCCCCTCGTGCTCACGCACGGCGGCATAAATGATGAGCGAGGGGTCCTCGACGAGCGAGGGATCGTAGGGCTCGGTAAAGAGGGCGCCCTCCCGCTTTGTGAACACGCGGTTGCGGCTGTTCTTCGAGCGGCCCATGATGAAGTAAGCGGCGACGGCACACTTGCCGTCCGCGCTTTTGCCAAGGACGATGCCGCGGCCAACGTAGGGGTTGTCACGGATGAGCTCGGCAATGTCGTTTACGCTGTAAATGTTCATATCTCTCTCCCAAATAAATTAATCGTTGATGAGCGCCCTTGCCACCATCTCGGTGGCGGCGGGAAGCAGCTTCCACTCGGCCTCTTCCATCACGCGGCGCTGGAGGGTCTCGGGCGTGTCGCCGTCAAGGATCTCGACCGCCCTTTGCAGAAGGATGCGGCCGCCGTCGGGGATCTCGTTCACAAGATGCACGGTGGCGCCCGTCACCTTAACGCCGTACGAGAGCGCCGCCTCATGCACGCGCAGGCCGTAAAAGCCCGCACCGCAGAAGGACGGAATGAGCGAGGGGTGGACGTTCAGGATGCGGTCGGGGTACGCGGCGATGACGCGCGGCCCGAGGATCGAAAGGAAGCCCGCAAGGACGACAAGGTCGATCCCCGCCTCACGGAGCGCCGAAAGCAGGGCGTCCTCAAACGCCTCGGGGCTGCCGAGGTCGCGGCGGCTGATGACCACCGCGGGAATGCCCGCGGCGGCGGCACGCTCAAGGGCAAAAACGCCCGCCTTCGACGAGACGACAAGCGCAAGCTCCCCGCTCGGGAGGGCGCCTGCCCTCTCGGCATCGATGAGCGCCTGCAGGTTGGTGCCGCCCCCCGAAACGAGGACGGCAATTCTCGCTTTTTTCATTTCTTATCCTCCGTTTTCCCCACGCGGGCAAGGAGGGGCAGGAGCATCCCGCCAACGGCGTTGCCCGCGATAACGAGAAGAAGGAAGCCGAGCGCCGCGAAGGAATACTCCCCTGCCGCGGCTATGTAAAACATATCGGCGATCGAGTGCTCAAAGCCCGCAAGGATAAAGGTCGGCACGCAGAAAAGGATGCCAAGGGGGGTGTTCTTCTCGCGGTAGATCGACACCGCAAGGTACATCAGGACGCCGCAAAGCACCGCGCGGACGAGCGTGGCATACCACGGGGTGGCCAGCTTCGCCGCGACCGAGGCAAAGGCGACCGCGGGAAGGGCGGGGAGCGCATAGCACACGAGAGTACCGACAAGCGCTGTGGCAAGGAAGTTGCCAAGCAGCGTCATCAAAAGGCCGCAAAGCTCCTTTTTCGAGCAGTTGTCGGGGAAATACCCGACGCGCCCCGTAAAGAGGCCGTAGCCCTTATAGCAGATCGAGATGAGCGCGACCGAGAAAAAGACGGCGCCCACCACGCGGCTCTCGGCGGCGAGGTACACGCACCCGCCGATGGCGATCATGATGCCTGCCGAAATGGCGGCAAAGAGCTGTCTCAGCATATCGTGATCTTCTCCTCGCCCTCGACGATGTCACCGATGACGTAGGCGTCCTCACCCGCGGCGCGGAGAATTTCCAGCGCGCGGTCGGCATCGGCGGCCGAGACCACAATGCTCATGCCGACACCCATGTTGTAGGTATTGAACATATCGCGCTCCGAGATGTTCCCCGTCTTGGCGAGAAGGTCAAAGATCGGCAGCACGCGCACGGCGCTCCTTTGGATGCGGGCCGAAAGGCCGTCCGGCACCGAGCGCGGGATGTTCTCGTAAAAGCCGCCGCCCGTGATGTGCGAGATGCCCTTGACCTCCACCTGCGAAAGGAGCGCGAGGACGGGCTTTACGTAAATGCGCGTGGGGGTAAGGAGGGTCTCGGCGACCGACTTGCCCGAAAGCTCCGCGCGCGGCTCGTAGAGCGAGGGGGGGTTATTGTCAATATCAAAGACCTTACGGCAGAGCGAAAAGCCGTTGGAGTGGATGCCCGTGGAGGGCAGGGCGATGACCACGTCCCCCACCGCCATGCGGCGGTTGTCGATGATCTTCTTTTTATCGACGATGCCGACGGCAAAGCCCGCAAGGTCGTAGTCCTCCGGCGGCATAAGGCCGGGATGCTCGGCCGTTTCTCCGCC
>JAFQWT010000173.1 GCA_017407375.1 Clostridia bacterium | reverse complement strand
TCGGCAAAATAGGTCTCGCCGAGGGGAGCAAGGGCACGGCGGATGCGGCGGTTGGACATGACGCCGCCCGCGTAAAGGACGGGGAGCGGCCCGCACTCCGCAAAGAGCGCCTCGGTCAGGGCCGAGAGCGTCCTTGCCACAAGGTCAAGAACGTACGCCGCCACAAGGGGGGCGTTTTTTGTCTTTTCAAAGAGGGCGGCGGCCTGATTCTCGGCCCCCGAAAGGTTGGCCGTGAGGCCCCGCACCGAAATGCGCGGGCGCGGCACGGGCGCGGTATTGGTCTCGGCCAGCGCCTCAAGGGCGGGACCGCAGGGGAACGGAAGCCCCAGCATCACGCCGACGCGGTCAATAAGCTGCCCTGCGTTCAGGTCGGCCGTACCGCCGAGAAGCGAGACGGAAAAGCCACGCTCGGTGTACGAGGAGACGTGCAAGACCTCCGTGGTACCGCCCGACACGTGAAAGGCACCGAAAGGGCGGCCGAAAAGCTCATGCCTACCCGAGGAAAGGATCGCCGCGGCCAAGTGGCCGCATTGGTGCGAAAAGCGGTACAGCGGGACCGAGGCCGCCGCCGCGGCTGCCTCTGCGGCGGCCACACCCGAGAGAAAGCACGGCATGTACGAGCCGTCCGCACGGCGCGGCGCCTCGGAAACGCCAACGGCAGCCAGCCCGCCGCCGCTAAGGACCCCCGAGACCTCCTGCATCAGGGAGGGGAGGTTTTTGATGTGCGAAAACACCGCCTCCGACTGGCGCAGGCCGCGTGCCCCCGCCTCCACGGCAAGCGGGCGCTTGGCATTGGCAAGCACCGTTCCCTCAGCATCAAGGACGGCGGCCGAGGTCGTATAATTGCTCGTGTCGATCCCGAGAAAAAGCTCAGGCCTCATCGGGACGGGCTTCCTTGGCCTTTTCTAACGCCGTGTTGAGGATCCCGTTCACAAAGGGGCGGGCCTCCTCCTCGTCATACCGTTTCACAAGCTCCAGCGCCTCGTTGAGAGAAACGCGGAGCGGGATCTCGGGCATATACTGCATCTCACACATCGAAAGCTTCAGGACCGCCAGAGAGACCTTGCTGATACGGGAGAGGGCCCAACCGTGGGCCGCCGCGCCGATCGCGCTCTCCAGCTCCGCCTCATGCTCCGCCACACCGCGAAGGACGGTGCGGACGTATTTATTCTCCTCCACCTCGCGGGAGGCCTTGGCATCGTCGTAAAGCTCGTCCACGCTTCTCTCTTTATCAAATTCATGCTCAAAGAGGAGGCAAAACGCCAATTCTCTTGCCTGATGTCGATTCATAATACCACTGCGGCTGTGCCGTTCCTTTCGGGTTTATATATTTTATATTTTATAAGATTATATAACATTTCGCGCGCAAAGTCAACTTTCTCCGCCCGCTTTTTTTATTTTTTTCGTAACTTTCCGGAGGGGCTTGCAAAAAGCGGGAGCTTTTGCTATACTAAAGCGTGTAAACAAAAAGGAGACGAAGCCATGTCACCGAAAACCAAACGCTTTTTTTCTGCCCTCTGGCACGCCACCATGCTGGGCACCACCATTGCCACGGCCGCCCTCTTGCTCTTTTTCACCGTGATGAAGATCGAGGCCGCCACCTCCGGCAAGACCGAGCCGGGCATGAATTTTGCCTCGCTTTTGACCATCGTCGGCTTTTCCCTCGTGGTCGCTTATGCGCGGGAGCTTTTCCGCGTCCGCTCCCTCCCCTCCCCTGCCCTCTGGGCGCTCAATTTTCTCATTATCGGCATCGCTTACTTCATCGTGATCCTGCGGAGCCGTCAATTCGCCTTTACCTCGGCGGCCTCCTACGTTGTCGGCATCGTCATCTATATCCTGGTCTACGGTGCCATCGCAGGGGGAGCCGCCCTCATCCGCTTTCTTCTCAAAAAAAGAAAAAAGCCCGAGGCGCCAACCGTCAAAAAGGAAGAGTACACCTCGAGATTTTCATAAAGAAAAGCTCCCAAAACGGGAGCTTTTCTTTATAGCCGCCAATCGATGGGGGCGACGCCGCCCCGCTCTAAGATCGCATTGGTGGCGGAGAAATGGCGGCAACCGAAAAATCCGCGATACGCCGAAAGCGGGCTGGGGTGAGGCGCCCGCAGAAGGGTGTGGCGGGGGTTGGTGATGAGGGAGGCCTTGCCCGCGGCGTGGGAGCCCCAAAGGAGAAAGACCACGGGCGTTTCTTTTTGGTTGAGTGAGGCAATGACGGCATCGGTAAAGCTCTCCCACCCACGGCCCTTGTGGCTCATCGGGGAATGGAGGCGTACCGTCAGCGTGGTGTTAAGGAGAAGCACCCCCTGCCTTGCCCACGCCGTAAGGTCTCCGTGCGGGGGCGGGGCAATTCCGAGATCGCTCTCGAGCTCCTTGAAAATATTGACAAGGGAGGGCGGCGGCTCGATCCCCTGCCGCACCGAAAAGCAAAGGCCGTGGGCCTGCCCCTCCCCGTGGTAGGGGTCCTGGCCGAGGATCACCGCCTTGACCGTGGAAAAGGGGGTCTCCTTCAGGGCGGTAAAGATGTCGTACATCCCGGGGCACACGTGGGCGGTGGCGTATTCCCTTTTCAAAAACTCGCGCAGGGTGAGATAATATTCCTTGGAAAACTCCGCGCCGATGACCTCGTCCCAGTCGTTACCGATCCGCATAGTATTCTCCTAACGTAAAGTCTTGTGTGGATTATACCACGTCTGGTAAAAAAAATCAATCCCCACCCTTGACAACCCCACGGGAAACGGGTATACTGTAAGAAAGAAAAATGCAAGGGAGAGTCCTATGAAGCGTTCACTTCTCTTTGTTTTAATGTTTGCAATTCTTGTCTCGGTTTTGCTGGTTGCTTCGTCCTGCAAGCCCCGCGGAAACGATGACGTGACCACGGCCGCCACCACCACCGCAGGCACGACCACGGCCGCCCCCGCCGCCACAACAGCCGCCGCAACAGCCGCCACGACAGCCGCCACAACGACCGTTGCTCCCGTGACCACGGCCAACACCGATCCCTCGGTCAATATCGAGGATCTTCTCAACCCAAAGTAATTAAAAAACGCCCGAGGATCGGGCGTTTTTTGTTTTTATTTCGCCAAGCACCAATAAAGAAGCACAACGCCACCAAGGGCAATGCGGTACCAGCCAAAGGCCTCAAAGCTATGGCGGCGGACAAAGTCCATAAGGAAACGGATGGCAACGAGAGACACAAGGAAGGCAACGAGGACCCCTGCAATGAGGATGCCGATCTCCGCTCCCGTGACCCCGACTCCGGAGAGCAAGAATTTCAAGCCCTTAAGGAGCGTGGCACCCGCCATCACGGGCAGCGCCATAAAGAAGGAGAACTCCGCGGCGGCACTCCGACCGATGCCAAGGAGCGAGGCACCGAGGATCGTGGAGCCAGAGCGGGAGGTGCCGGGGATCAGGGAGAGGACCTGAAAGCCCCCGACAAGGAGCGCGTCCCGCCACGTGAAGGCGTGGACGTCCCCAAGGCGCGGTGCTTTCCCGCGCCGCAGGCGCTCGACGGCAATAAAAGCAATGCCGTAAAGAAGAAGCGTTGTGCCGACCACAGGAAAGCGCGCGGTCTCACTGTAAAATCTTGCATCGATCCAGTCGTCAAGCAAAACGCCGAGGATCCCCGCAGGGAGACAGCCGATGAGAACGTTTCCCCAAAGGCGCCACGTGGCATCCCGCTCCGCCTTACTCTTTTTCCGGGACAGCGGGTTCAGCTTGTGAAAATAAAGGACACACACCGCAAGGATCGAGCCCAGCTGGATCGCCACCAGGAAGAAATCCTTGAAATCCTCAGACATATTGAGGGGAAACAGCTCATCAAAAAGGATCATATGCCCCGTACTGCTGACAGGGAGCCACTCCGTGATCCCCTGCACGATCCCGATGAGGATCGCCTTCAAAAGCTCTAAAAACTCCATTTGACTATTCTCCTTTTTTTGTTAGACTCGCGCCGCGGATAAGGTCGCCCTCCGCAGCCGATGTGGGGAGAGGCAGATAAAAGCGCATCCCCGGATGCGGTGCCGACGCGATCGGCTCCATATCCTCGTCGTAAAGGGCAAGAATCGCAAAGGGCATTCCCACACGCCCCGGCACGAGAAGCTCAGCTCTGTCGCCAACGCTCAGCTTGTTCTTCTGCTCAACAAGGGCGAGGCCGCTCGTCTCATCGTATGCCAAAACGCGGCCAAGATATGCCTTCTCTCGGAGATAGCCGTCCCGCTCGGTGATCTTCGGGTGGGTATGCGGCGGATCGAAGTAAAAGCCCGTGTCGTAATCGCGGTGGCTGACGCTCTCCACCTCGGCACGCAGGGTGGCGGTGTCCACCGCTTCCCCGCGCCCAAAGGCATCGATCGCCATACGGTAGGCGTTGGTGATCACGGCGGTATAATAGGCGCTCTTCATCCGCCCCTCGATCTTAAAGGCGGCGATCCCCGCGCGGCAAAGCTCCTCCACGTGGTCGATCATGGAAAGGTCACGACTGCTCATGAAAAAGCTCTCGCCGCCCTCCTCATAGACGGGGATCGGCTCGTCGGGGCGCTTTTCTTCAATAAGCTCGGCGCTCACGCGCTCGGCACGGTATTTCCAGCGGCAGGGCTGAGTACAGGCGCCGTGGCCGGCGTCTCTGCCGGAAAGGTAGTTGGAAAGCAGGCACCGCCCACTGTAGGAGACGCACATCGCACCGTGGACAAAGGTCTCAAGCTCGATCTCCCGCGGTAGCTCCGCGCGAATGGCACGGATCTCATCAAGCGAAAGCTCGCGTGACAGCACGATGCGCGAGGCACCCAGGGCGGCAAAGGCGCGGGCCGCCTCCGCCGACACCACGTTTGCTTGTGTCGAGACGTGGATCGGCACCGTAGGAAGGAGCCGGCGCGAAAGGGTCAAAACGCCAAGATCCCCAACGATCAGGGCATCGGGCCCCATCCTTCCCAGCGTGGCAAGGTAGTCGCCAAGAGCCGCGTACTCATGGGTACGGGGTGCCGTATTGACGGTCACGTAGACCTTCACCCCGTGGGCGTGAGCGTAGTCGATCCCCTCACGGAGGTTGCCATCGTCAAAATTCCCCGCGGCGGCGCGCATGCCAAACCGCTGACCGGCAAGATACACGGCATCCGCCCCGTAACGGACGGCGGCCTTCAGCTTTTCAAGGTCTCCCGCAGGAGATAAGAGCTCGGGCATAGCACTCCCTTCCGCGATATGTTGTCACACCGCTTGATTTTTTCTTTCGCATGTGATATACTTTCTTTGCAAATACTGCAAAGGAGTAACGTTATGGACTGTCTTTTCTGTAAGATCGTTGCGGGAGAGATCCCGTCAAAGAAGGTGTATGAGGACGAGGCGGTGTACGCCTTTTACGACATTCAGCCCCAGGCCCCCGTGCACGTTTTGATCGTTCCGCGGTGCCACATTGCCTCGGCACAGGAGATCACCCCCGAGAATGCCGATGCCGTAAGCGCGATCTTTGCGGCGATCCCGAAGATCGCCGAGGCGCTTGGCCTTGCCAACGGCTATCGCGTTGTCACCAACTGCGGGGAGGACGGCTGCCAGTCGGTCAAGCACCTCCACTTCCACCTCATCGGCGGCAAAAAGCTCTCCGAAACGATGGCATAAGCGTTTGTATTCTGAAAAAGGCAGTTTTGAGATCCACTCTCGAAACTGCCTTTTTCAGTTCATTCAGTTGTGCTTGCCCGATCAGATCTTTTCCTTGACCTTGGCATCCTTACCAACCTTATCACGCAGGTAGTAGAGCTTGGCGCGGCGAACCTTACCGGCACGCACAAGATCAACCTTGACAACGTTGGGGGAATGGAGCGGGAAAGTCTTTTCCAGCCCGACACCGTAAGAAATACGGCGCACGGTGAAGGTCTCGGAGATGCCGCCGCCATGCTTGGCAATGACGGTACCCTCGAAAAGCTGGATACGCTCTCTCGAGCCCTCCTTGATCTTGTTGTGGATACGCACAACGTCACCAACGGAGAACTGAGGAACCTCCTTCTTCAACTGCTCGCTTACAAAAGCCTGGATCTTATCCATGATGGCCCTCCTTAAATACAGAACATTCTTACGGAGCATCGCAGCGGACTGTTCCAAAATCATTGTGTCCGAAGCATACGGGCACTCGATTATCATACCATAGCGTGTCCTAAAAATCAAGGGGTTTTTGCATTTTTTTTGAAAAAGTTTTTTCGGCTTGCCATTGTATTATCGTTGAATTTATGTTATAATACTGATGATTAATATATTTATTGGAGTTGTCTTATGAAGTATCTCGTTCTCGTTTACGACGGAATGGCGGATTACAAGATCCCCGAGCTTGACGGTCGCACGCCGATGGAGGTGGCGAAAAAGCCCTACTTAGACATGCTCAGCCGTGCCGCCCACGTTGGCACCGTTTCCAATGTCCCCGAGGGCATGGTGCCCGAAAGCGATACGGCAAACCTCGCCATCCTCTCCTATGACCCGCGCACCTACTCTCACGGGCGCTCGCCCCTGGAGGCCATGAGCATGGGGCTCACCATGGAGGAGGACGACACCGCCCTCCGCTGCAACCTGGTGGCACTCAGTGAAGAGGAGCCGTACGAGGAAAAGATCATGCTGGACCACAGCGCCGACGAGATCACAACGCCCGAGGCCGACCTCCTTGTCCGTGCGCTGGAGGAAAAGCTTGGCAACCGTGAGCGCCATCTTTACACCGGCATCAGCTACCGTCACTGTCTCCTTTGGAAAAACGCCAAGGAGGATTACAGCTTCTCCCGCCCGCACGACATCATCGGTGAGAAGATCGCCGACCACCTCCCGAAGGGGGCCGACGGTGAGCCCTTTTACCGCTTTATGCGTGAGAGCTATGACGTGCTGAAGGACCACCCTGTGAACGCAGAGCGCCGCCGCCGCGGCCTTAAGGCCGCCAACTCCGCGTGGCTCTGGAGCCCCGGAAAAAAGCCCGCCCTTCCCTCCTTCTTTGAAAAATGGGGACTCCGGGGGAGCGTGGTCTCCGCGGTCGACCTTATCAAGGGTATCGGTCTTTGCGCCGGCATGGAGGTTTTGAACGTGGAGGGTGCCACGGGCAACGTGCACACCAATTACCGCGGCAAGGCCGAGGCCGCCATTGACGCCTTCTCGCGTGGACAGGATTACGTTTACATACACGTGGAGGCCCCCGACGAGTGCGGCCACCGCGCCGAGGTCGCCAACAAGGTGCTTTCCATTGAGAAGATCGACTCTGAGATCCTCGCCCCCGTTTGCGAGTATCTGAAGGCGGCGGCCGAGCCCTATCGCGTCCTTGTGCTACCCGACCATCCAACGCCCATTGCGCGCCGCACGCACACGATGGACCCCGTGCCGTATATGATCTACGAGAGCGACAAGGCCCACATGGGGGTCTCCCCCTTTACCGAGGACACCGCCGCGGCCTGCCGCCGCTACCTGGCGGACGGCACCGACCTTATGGAGATCTTCCTCGGTAAAAAGCCCCAAAAACAGTAAAGGAGCCCGCTATGGACAACAACCAGATCAGCTACGAGGAGATCGACCGCGAGATCGAGGAGCGCGCCGCCGCCAAGCGGAAAAAGCGCCCGCATGAGATCTTTGATCTCACCGAGCTCGTTCTGATCACGCTTTCGGTCATTCTGCTCTGCTCGCTCTTCCTCTTCCGCCAGACCGTGGTGTCGGGCGGCTCCATGGAGGGGACACTTTCGGACGGTGAGCGCCTTCTGATCTCTGACTTTTTCTATACCCCCAAGGCGGGGGACGTGGTCGTCATCCAGATCGAGGATGAGATCGCCGATGCCTACCCCGAGCTTACAAGAAACGAGGCCATCATCAAGCGCGTTATCGCCACCGAGGGGCAGACCGTCGGTATTGTGCGCGGCGTGGTCTACGTGGACGGCTCTCCCCTGCGCGAGGGGTACGTTTTCCGCGATGGGCACGATACCAAGGCCAATATGGCGCCCGTCACCGTCTCAGAGGGGCACGTTTTTGTGATGGGTGACCACCGCAACTCCTCGCTTGACAGCCGCTATTTCGGCGAGGTCGACGAGCGTACCGTCATCGGAAAGGTGCTCTTCCGTATCCTGCCCTTTTCCCGGTTTGGAGGCGTTTGACTATGCCGTCCGATACGATCCAGTGGTTCCCCGGCCACATGGCCAAAACACGGCGGCTGATGGCGGAATGCCTGCCGCTTGTCGACATCGTTCTTGAGATTCTCGATGCCCGCATTCCCAAAAGCTCGTCAAATCCCGATATCCGCAAGCTGACGGACGGCAAGCCGCTCCTTAAGATCCTCAACAAGAGCACCCTTGCCGACCCCCGCGCCATCAAGGCGTGGAAAAGCCATTACGAGAGCCGCGGCATATCCTGTCTTAGTGTGGACTGCATCAGCGGTGAGGGCCTTGCGGGCGTTCCTGCCGCTGTCCGAGCGATCCTTGCCGATAAGGTGGAGCGCTACCAGGAAAAGGGGATGGCCGGCCGCCGCCTGCGCGCCATGATCGTGGGGATCCCCAACGTTGGAAAATCCTCGCTCATTAACCGCCTTTCGGGCGGGAAAAAGGCCAAGGTGGAAAACCGCCCCGGCGTTACGATGACAAAGCAGTGGGTCCCCGCCTTTGAGGGACTTGACCTTCTTGATATGCCCGGTGTCCTCTGGCCGAAGTTTGAAAGCCACGCCACGGGCCTTGCCCTGGCCGTCACGGGGGCGATCAAGGACCAGATCCTCGACCTTGAGGAGATCTCCTGCCGCCTCCTAGAGACTCTCGCGGAGCATTATCCCGAGCGGCTGGCCGAGCGCTATAAGGTCACAGAGGAGGAGCTGTCACTTCCCTCCTACGATTTAATGGAGGCGATCGGCGCTCACCGTGGCTTCCGCCTTTCGGGCGGGGTCATCGACACCGAAAGGACCGCCAAAACTCTCCTTGACGAATTCCGCAAGGGCACCTTGGGATGCATCTCCCTTGAGTGGCCGCCAAAGGGTGACGACAATGCCTGAT
>JAFQWT010000172.1 GCA_017407375.1 Clostridia bacterium | reverse complement strand
TGGGCGAGAGAGGGCAGGAGCGACTGGAAGGTGCTCTGCTCCACCGTCACAAAGCTTGGGGACACGGGGCCTGCGCCCCTTACGCTCCTCGCCAATGCCGCCGAATTCGCTAAGGCCGCCCCTGTGACGGGCAGCGGCATGGTGTTTGCCGTCAACGGCAATAATCTCCGTTTCCGCGCCCGCGAGTGGAAGAACGGCATCGATTTTTGCCAGGATGCCAACTACACGCGCGGCGGCGAGGCATGGGCCGACCTCAAGAGCATCGGCAACCACGCCTTCAACCTCACCAACATGCGCGAGATTCCCTCCTCGGAGCCCCTTGACAGTATGATCGAAGGGGTCTATTGGAAGGGCGGAGGCGACGACTGCACGCCCCTCAATATGAACGGCACCTACATCGGTGCGAACCACGGCTACAACTGCATTGCCAAGATCAAAAACACCGGCAAGACCGAGGCCGATATCGGCTCTGTGTGGCAGACCAAGGACGGCCAGAAATACTGCCTTGTCCGCATTGCCGACGGCTTCCTCTGGATGTGTCCGTTTGACGATGCCACGATGGCAAGCGGCAATTTCGCAAAGTACTGCGCGAAGGTCCTTTTGACCGCGGGCGACACGCTCCGCCACGTGGAGGGGGCCTCGAACACCGCCAACATCATGGTATCGGCGGATAATGACAAGGGTGACATGCAGTTCTACGTGGCCATCAACGCGGTGGAGCGCTACGCCTACCTCAACGGTGTGACCGAGGTGGACGCCACGAAGAACGGCGTTTACGAGGCCGAGTTTGTCGACTTCTACGAGTCCTACCGTATCCTCTACCTCCCCGCTGTCCTTGAGTACCTGATGGACAACGCGGGCGACAACACGAACCAGAGCCACTGCTCCGAGGAGATTGGTGAGGCGTACGTGACTGTCTACAACACTTACCGCTTCCACAAGAACGGGTCGGTCGTTGTGTACTCCGACTTTGCCTTTGAGAAGGACATCCCCTCGCTCGGCATGATCAGCGCCGTGCAGTCGGGCTCGTTTGGCAGCCTGCCCCAGGAGGGCGGCTACAACGTCCATTACATCTACCTCCCCGGCACCAAAAACTTTAAGGTGCCGCAGAAGCAGACGGGCGCCGCGCAGGTCACCATCAGCAAGGACTTCCTGGTCGACGCGAACGTTCCCGTTTCCTCCTACTTCCAGATGACCGACGCTATCGGCACCAAAACGATGAACCTCGGCTACAACACCGAGTACGGCTACGGTGTTCCCGAGAAGCGCCTTCCCTACCTCAAGGGGAGCATGGGCTTCTATTACACCTCGCTGAAGATGTATCCGCACCTCTTCACGAGCGGTAGTCTGAAGGCGGGCGACCGCTTTGACTGCATCTCCTACCGCATTCCCTCGGAGCCCGTGGACCCCGACTTTACCGTTATCAACTGGTACTGGGTGGAGGACACCATCTACCTCCAGCTCCACACCACCAAGGCGCTTCCCGAGCGCGCGGTGGCGCTGCCCGACTATATGGTGGGTATGAATGCCGAGGTCATTGAGGGCTCGACGAGCTTCACTGTCCATTCCGATGCGATTGCCGAGGGTGGCATCACCGTTTCCTCGACGGACGCCGGCTACGCGATCGTCAAGCTCACTCCCGCAAATTAAGAAAAACGGAGAAGAGGCATTCTGCTTCGGCAGTATGTCTCTTCCTTCTATCTTCCTACAGGTCTTATTACCAAAGTCAAAATTCGCCGCATAAGCGCTGCCATGCCTGCAATTTTTTCATCAGAAGGAGCCACTTATGACAACAAAACGCTTTTTCTTCCTCTTTTTTGCTCTCATTGCGTTATGCCTAGCACTTACCTCCTGCGAGCTTTTGCCCTTTGACCTCTTCCCCGGTAGCGATACCAGCGCCGCCACATCACAAACGACAAGCGAGGTGACCACCATGACAACGACCACCATGACAACGACCACCACCGCAGCGGCCTCCCTCCCCTCTCTTCCCTCAGAGGGCGGCATAACGCGCGCCACCGAGCTTTCCTCCGGTGCGATCCGCCTCACCTACGGGAGCGGTGTCACACAGTCCCTCGGCTCGCTAAAGCTGCGCGAGGGCTACAACTCGGCCGCGGCCACGATGGTTTCCCTTAGCGACGGTGTTTTAACCTTGACCCTCTTAGACTCGGCGGGAGCGAACACCGCGGGGATCTTCCTTGAAACAGCGCCGAGTGCCGTCACACTCCGCCTGCGCGAGAGGGACGGCTATCTCGAGTGGGCCGATGCAACGGAGGAGAACTGGCAGGTTCTGTGCGCCGCCAAGCTTGGCCTCAAGGACACGTTGCCCCTCGTGCTTTTGGCTGAGGCGACGGGAGTCGGCCGTGCCGAACCGCCGACGGGCGAGGGCGTTGTCCTGGCGACCGGGGACGGTAAGCTCCGCTTCCGCTCCCGTGAGTGGAAGGACGGGATCGACCTTTGCTACGACGCCGTTCTCCGCAACCCCAACTCCAACAACTTCTTTAATTTCAAAGCTATGACGGAGGTGGCGGCCTCCACGCCCCTTTCCGATCTTGCAAACGGCAGCCGTTGGAAGGACGCCGGGGACGACATCACCGGCCAGAACTTCAACGGCACCTCGATCGGCGCCAACCACGGCTACAGCATCATCGCCAAGATCCCAAACGTCGGCAAGACCGAGGACGACGTCGGCTCGGTATGGGTGAGCGACTCGGGCCAGAAATTCTGCCTTGTCAAGGTGGAGTCCTCCCTGCTTTGGATGTGTC
>JAFQWT010000171.1 GCA_017407375.1 Clostridia bacterium | reverse complement strand
CCCTTGCGGAAGGCAAAGGTGGTACCGTTCGGAACAAAGTTTCTGGTAAATCCGGAATAGGTGAACTGCGCCCAGCTGTTGCCGTTGCTCCAGGAGGAGGGAGACGTGGCCGAGGAGGAATAGCTCGAAAAGGCGAACGTGGCGCCCTTATCCTCGGTGGCGGCGGCAAGACCGTTGGTATTCCAGGCATTCAGGTAACCGCCGCGGAGGAAGAAGGTCTTCGAGTTCGAGGACAGCGACTGAACGTCCAGAACGTGCTCGATCGTCAGGTTGTAGTCGGTAGCCGCCATCGAGCCCGCGGGCTTGATGGTCAGAACGCCGGCCGCGATCGAGAGCTTGCCGTCCGCCACCGTGCCGTTCGTGGCACTCAGCGAGGGGCTGCCCGTCTTTTTCCAGATGTAATCGGAAAGGGCGGCGCCTTCCTTCGTCTCAAAGAAGTCCGCGGCGAAAAAGAGGCCGTCCTGCACGTAGAGGTCGTTATAGTCGTCCTCCGTGAAGGTGGGCTCCTCTGCCGTGGTGCCCGTAGCAAACGCGGTCAGCGCAAACAGGGGAAGCGCCGTGACCACCATGGCTACGAGAAGGAGCATGGATAAGATACGCTTTTTCATAAGGGTTTCTCCTTTTTGAAAAATGGTTATTTGCTTTTTAAGCGCCCCGCTTACGCGGGGTCGCGATAAAAAACTATGTTTGAACATTATAACACAAAAAAATTTGAGAGTCAATATAGAATAAAACAAATTTGGAAGTGTTTTTTTGTGCAAAATACCAAGACGAGAGCGGCGGGGGCGGCAGGGCGGGAGGACGGTCTGCGCGGGATTTTTGTAAAGCTTACGTTGCAAAAAAATAAAAAAGCGGAGAACGGTGCGAGCGTTCTCCGCTTTTCTTTACCATTTGCAGGTGACGGTGCCGTCCTTCTCTACCTCCATGCGGATGCCCATGGGAGCCGACATCTCGGCAAGGCGGTCGATGAAGGAGAGGTCGGTTGCCTTGCGGGGCAGGCCCTCGTCACACTTCCGCCCGCCGCGCGAAAGCGCACACGGGAGGAGACGGAGCGAGGTGATGCGCCTGTCCTTGGTCTCCCAGAGGGGGACGACGGTCTCAAGCATCTTCACGTCCTCCATCAGGCCGACGGTGAAGTCCTGCGAACGGGTCTTAAGGAGGGTGTGGACGGTCTCGTTCGGGTCGACGCCGTGCTTTTCAAAGAAGTCGGCGGGGGCAAACTCGATGCTGTAGAGCTGGAGGATAAAGTCGCCAAGGGAGTAGAAGATCGGACGGTCGTTGTAGATCTCGATCGGGCGCAGAAGGTGCGGGCCGTGGCCAACGACGGCATCGGCCCCCATATCGATGCAGCGGTGAGCGAGCTCACGGAGGAAGTGCGGGACGTCCTCCTTGGTCTTACCGTCGATCTGGTGGGAGTGGACCGAGAGCAGGACGTAGTCCGCCTGGAGACTTGCCTCGTAGATGGCCTTGCCGATGCGCGCCATATCCTGCTCGTTCAGCACAAGGCGGCGCCCGGTGGCAGGCCCCTCATGGAAGGTGAGCTCACCAAACTCGGCAACGCCGTCCGCAAGGGGCGGATAGTAGCCCTCGCGGCGGGTGATCTCCTTGGAGACGTTGACGCCCGTGCGCTCGGCCAGGGAGCGGATGAAGGCCAGCTCCTCCGCGGTGACGGTGAATTTGGTGGCAATGCGGACGCCGTTGATGCCGGGGCGCCCGGGGAGCCGGTCATTCTGCGTGCCGGCCATGGCGGTCGCGTGGAAGGAGGTGTTGACGGCGATGAGCGCCACGCGCCCGTTTTTGGTATCGAGGTAGCGCGGAGCGGAGGCCGCGGCGAGGTTGCGGCCGACACCCGCGTGAACAAGGCCCGAGGCCTCCACGCTCTCAAGGGTCTTCAGCATGCCGGGGTAGCCGAAGTCGAGGACGTGGTTGTTGTTAAAGCTGGTCATATTGAAGCCGAGGCGCTTAAGGTCGATGAGCACCTCGGGATTTGTGCGGATGTAGGTGCCGCCGCTGAACTGGGAGCCGTAGCACTCGCCTTCCCTATGGAGGGTGGTCTCAAGGTTGAAAAAGCGCGCATCTCCCTCCGCGAGAAAGGGGGCAAGCTCGGCTTCCCCGAGGAAGCCCTCCTGGATCCTTCTCTGGATGATGGCATCTCCCGCTGCTGTGAATTTCATACGTCGTCTCCTTTCAAGCGGTCAGGGCCAGCATCAGCTTGACCGTGACCTCCACGCTCGGCACGGTGCCGCGCTTTTCAATGTATTCCTCCCGCGTGTGGGAGCCGCGGCCGACCGAAACGCCAAGGCACACGCCAGGGATGCCGAGCGACATCGGGACGTTGGCGTCGGTCGAGGAGGGGTGAAGGGTCATCTCGATCCCCGCGACCTCACGGACGATGCGGGCGTAGGTATCCAGCATGTTGGCCTCCACGGCGGTGTCCACCTCACCCTTGCAGAGGCGCTCACCGACGAGGGTGACCGAGAGCGAGACGCCCTCGCGCTCCTTTTTGAAGATGCGGTCGAACGCCTCCTGCATGATGGCGAGGCACTCGCGGTCATTGGAGCGATACTCGCAAAGCATCCTGGCGCTCTGGGCGATGGTGTTGACGCTGGTGCCGCCCTCGATCGTGCCGACGTTGTAGGTGGTTTTGGCGCCCTCACGAAGGGGGACCTCGAGGGCGTAGATCTCTCCGACAAGCTCGGAGAGGGCGGCGATGGCGTTCTTGTTGCCGAAGGCGCCGTAGGAATGGCCGCCCGCCGTTTTGGCGACGACCTCATAGCGGCGCGAGCCGACGGCCACGTTGACGGCGCCGCCGATACCGCCGTCCATGGTGATGAACTGCTTGATGCGCCCCTCATAGGCGCGGAAGATCTCCTTGGTGCCAACGAGGTTGCCAAGGCCCTCCTCACAGGCGTTGAGGGCAAAGAGGATGCCGCCGCGCGGCTTTACGTTGTTTTCGAGAAAGTATTTTGCAGTCATCATAACGGCCGCCACGCGGCAGGTGTTATCGTTGACGCCGGGGCAGTAGATGCGCTCCTCATCCTCGCGGAACTCGGGATAGGACTCGGTATCGGGAAACACCGTGTCGATATGGGCGGCCAGCACCGTGATCTCCCGGCTGCCCTCGCAGTTTAAGGGAAAAAGGCAGTTGTTGACGTCATCGATATAGACGCCGCGGGCGCCCGCGCTCTCAAGCCAGGCCTTGCAGTATTCGGCACGGCGGCGCTCCCCGTAGGAGGGGGCGGGAATGTGGCAGAGGTCACGGATGATGTTCAGGGTGGCCTCCTCGTTCTTAACGGCAAATGCTTTGACCATATGGCTTTATCCTCGTTTTTGTAAAAAATACTTTGCTTTTTTCGAGAAAATCAACGGTACGTGGGAGGGAAAAGCGAATCGGCACGGGGGTAGGCGGGCAAGCAGCGGGCAACCGTCAAAAGCAGTCGCCCGTATCGCGCGGGCGCACGGGCTCCCCGCCGGCGCCCTCATTATAGCACTTTTCTTTTTCCTTGTAAATAGGTTTTGGGGGGCTTACGAAAGAATTTCGTGCCGGTCTTGCCTTGTTCTTGTATTGCAGGGGTGTTACCCCCGCTTCCCTCTTGAAAAAGCGGATGAGGTTGTTGGGGGAGGAAAAATGCAGGGCCTCACTGACCTCGGTGACCGAGGCACCGTCAAGGAGGAGCCGACGGGCCTCCCCGAGGCGGAGGGAATTGTAGTAGGCCTTGGGGCTGATGCCCGCGTAACGGGCAAAGAGGGCCTTTGCATAGCTGACGCTGACAAAGCAGCGCGCGGCAAGCGCGGGCAGGGTGGCATTCTCACAGACGGCGCTTGCCATGGCCCTTGTAAGGGCGCGGTAGGTGTTGGCGGGCGAGGTGGTGGAAAGGCGCTCCCGCGTTTCCCCCTCCCCGCACAGCTCGGTGAGAAAGGCGGCCAGGCGGTGCCCCGCCGCGCCGACGGCGCCCGCCGCCTCCCCCTCCTCCGTGACCGAGGCGCGCAGCTCACGAAGGAGCGAAAGGAGCGCCTCCCCGCGCGAAGGCGACAGGGCGAAGATGCCATCCGCAAGCTTATCGGGCACGTGGCCCGAGAGCGAGAAGCTGAAGTTGTGGACGTGCGGCTCGGTATCGCCATAGGCGCGGATGCGGTGGAACTCCATGGGGGCGTGAAAGAGGAGGTCGCCCGAGCGCATCAGATAGACCTCGTCCCTCTCGGCCACCTCGATCTCCCCGTCCTCAACGTACACGCCCTCCCAATAGTCGTGCGTTTCCCCCGCGAAGGCATAGCTCCGCCCGAACACACGGTCAAAGACGCGCCGCCCAAGGCCCGTGACGAAGAATTCCTGCTCTGTCGGTATCAGCATAAGGTCTCCGTATCCAAAATGATAGTTTTTGTGTCTTTTCACATATTGAAGTATCTTTTTAGTTGTGATATAGTCATCATAGCACAACGGTGGTGACTTGTCAAGCGCCACCGAGATGGGGGTTATTTATGAAAGAAAAAATAAAGATCGGCTACATTGGTCTCGGCCGCCGCGGCCGCTCGGTGTTAGAGCACTGCATGGTGAAGATGAAGGACGTGGAGATCACGATCCTTTGCGACATTTACGAGCCGTGGCTGGAATCGGGCAAGAAAATGGTTACGAACGCGGGCGGCGCCGAGCCAAAGATAACGACCGACTGGCACGACGTCCTTGCGGAGGAGCTTGACGCCGTTTTTCTGATGGCGGGCTGGGAGGGCCGCGCCGAGATGGCCTCCGCCTTTATGGAGAAGGGCGTTTACACGGGCATTGAGGTGGGCTGCGCCTTCGATATCCGCGAGTGCTATCAGCTGCTGGAGGTCTACGAGCGCACGAAAACGCCGCTCATGATGCTGGAAAACTGCTGCTACGGGCGCCGTGAGCTGATGGTGTTGCATCTTGTGAAGCAGGGGCTCCTCGGTGAGATCGTCCACTGCGACGGCGGCTATCACCATTCCCTGATCAAGGACGACCTGCTCGACCAGGCCTACCGTGAGAATCACCATTACCGCCTGGATTCCTACATCAACCGCAACTGTGAGCAGTATCCCTCGCACGAGCTTTTGCCCCTGATGAAGGTCCTCGCCATCCACCGCGGCAACCGTATGGTGTCGCTTGCCTCCTTTGCCTCCAAGGCGCGCGGTCTTCAGACGGCGGCGGCGCGGATGTACGGCCCCGACGATAAGTTCGCCAACATCGAATACAAGCAGGGCGACATCGTGACGACGGTCATCACCTGCGCGAACGGAGAAACGATCCACCTCTGCCTCGATACCACGCTTCCCCGCCCCTTCTATTCCCGCAACTTTACGGTCCGCGGCACGGAGGGCATGTATACCGAGGAGAGAAAAACGCTCTACCTTGAGGGTGTGACGGGCAAGGACAAGGAGGCCGAGTTCAACGAGGAGGAGATGTTCAAGCAGTACGACCATCCCCTGGAGGTCGAGTATCAGGCCATGGGCGGCAACCTTGGCGGCCACGGCGGCATGGACTGGCTGATCTGCCGCGCCTTTGTGGAGGCAGTCAAGCACGGTGTCAACACCCCGATCGACGCCTACGACACGATCGCTGTGATGGCGGTGGCCCCCCTCTCGGAGAAGTCGATCAAGGAGGGCGGCGCGCCGCAGGAGTTCCCCGACTTCACAAACGGCAAATGGCGTGACCGTGAGCCCGCCCCCCGCACCAAGTATTGCCTTGACGAGGTGTGCGTGGACCCCGACACCCCCATTGCCCCGTAAGCAAAGCAAAAAAAGCACCGCCCAATTGACATGGGCGGTGCTTTCTGCTATAATGGAGGCAACTTCAGAAAATGCGAGGTTTTTATGGATACTTCCCGGTTGTTTTCCCTGATCGATGCGCGGAGTGAGGAGCTGTTTTCCCTGCTCTCCTCGCTCGTACGTTATAATTCCGAGAGCTTCTCTACCAGCGGCAACGAGGAGGCGGTGGCCCGCTATATTGACGGCCTTTGCCGTGAGCTTTCCCTGGAGAGCGAGCTCTATTCCCCCCTCGACCTTCCCGATTTCAAGCATCACCCCGATTACATGGAGGGGCGCGGCCTTGAAAACCGCTACAACGTGACGGCGCGCTGGCACGGCCGCGAGGACGTGGACGAGGTCCTGCTGCTGGCGCATACCGACACGGTTCGCATTGGCGACCCCGCCAACTGGGAGGACGACCCGCTCTCGGGCAAGATCGCGGACGGCAGGATCTACGGTCGCGGCGCCAATGATGACAAATACGCCATTGCCACGGTGCTGTTCCTCATCAAGCTCCTCCGTGACGAGGGCTTTGTGCCAAAGCGTAACCTCCTTCTTTCCGCCTACTGTGACGAGGAGTACGGCGGCAGCCACGGGGCGCTGGCGGCGGTCCTGCGTACCCCCTGCCCCCGTGTCATCAGCATGGACGGGCGCGAGGGCCAGATCTGGAACTGCGGCTCGGGCGGGGGCGAGGTCTTTTACCGCTACCACACCGAGGGGACCGTGGACAGCGCCAAGCGGGCGGCAGAGGCGATCCCCGTGATGCTCCGCGTCCTCGATGAGTTTGGCAAGAACCGCTACGATGAGTTGGAGGCCAACCCCTACTACAAGGGCACGATCATCCCGCCGACCTCGCTCCGTTATATGGCCGTCCGCGCAGGCAATTACGGCGCCGACCTTGGCTCCTGCGAGGCCCTCTTTACCTATTACACCGACAAAACGCGCGAGGAAATGGCCAAGGAGTTTGCCGCCTTTGAGGAAAAGCTTTCCGAGGCCCTCCGTCCCCTCGGGATCGTGGGTGACGGCTTTACCCCCAACACGCGCTTTTTCCATTACGTTTCCTGCCCGCCCGACACCGAGGACATCCGCCTCCTGCTCGATGCGGCCAAGGAGGCAGGCCGCCCCCTCCGCGTGTGCGGCTCCTGCCTCTCCGACCTCTCGGTCATTGCCAAGTACAGCCCGAAGGGGGCCGTGGCGTTCGGCGCAGGGCGCGACTTTTCCCAGCCCGGCGGCCCTCACCAGCCCAACGAATACATCGAATGCGAGGCGCTTCTCACCTACACAAAAACCATCGCGGCCTATCTTTTGAAGGTGCTGGGGTAAGAAAAAAGGAGAGCTTTTGCTCTCCTTTTTCGGTTATGCCGAAAGCTGCCGCGGGACGAGCCGATTTTGAGCAGAAATTGCCGTTCCCGACCGGTAGGCGTACGTGGGTACGCCAACGCGAGCGAACGGTAATAGAAAAAGGAGAGCTTCCGCTCTCCTTTTTCGGTTATGCCGAAAGCTGCCGTCCCTACCTTTTCAGAATGCCGACGGCTACCACCTGCGGCGGATAGCTCATCATTACCTGCCCGCCGTAATAGACGGTGATCACGTCTCCGGCCGCCAGATCACGGCGGAAAATCGCCTTCCCTGCCTCGGTGGTGTAGACGGTGTCCTCCGAGGTGATGATCCAAACGGGGCCTTGCATCCCGTTTTCACTTTCTATGATCTCGGCCTCGATGCGGTCACCGACCGCCGTGATTTTGGCTACAAGGGAAAAATCCGTGCTTGGCATATCTTTGTTACCTCCGCAGGCGCAAAACAGCAGAGGCAGGGAGAGAACAAAGGATAGAATGCTCATCAATTTTCTCACTTTCCTTACCTCCTTAGTATCACTTCTTGGTTCATTTTTATTCTACCATAGTTTCCCGCCGCTGTCAAGAGAGAAAGAAAACCGTTCAAATTGAACGGTTTTCTTTACATTTAGTCGATTTTTGCGGGGTGTGTGTTAAATTCTTGCCACGCCCGTCTTGACGGCGGCCTCGCGTACGGCGGCGGCGACCGTCTTACCGACGCGGGGATCGAACGCCTTCGGCATGATGTACTCGGGCGAGAGCTCCTCCTCCGAGACGAGGGAGGCGATGGCGTAGGAGGCGGCGCGCTTCATCTCATCGTTGATGGCGCTGGCGCGGGCATCCAGCGCACCGCGGAAGATGCCGGGGAACGCGAGGACGTTGTTGATCTGGTTATTGAAGTCGCTGCGGCCCGTGCCGACCACAGCGGCGCCCGCCTCCAGGGCGAGATCGGGGGCGATCTCCGGGGTCGGGTTGGCCATCGGGAAGACGATGGCGCCCGCGTTCATCGAGGCGACCATCTCCTTTGTGACGATGCCGGGGGCGGAAACGCCGATAAATACGTCAGCGCCCTTCATGGCATCACTGAGCGTGCCGTCCAGCTTCTCCTTGTTGGTGATGGCGGCCAGCTCGGCCTGGGCAAAGGTCATGCCCTCCTTCCCCTCAAAAAGGGTGCCTGCTTTATCGCAGAGCGTCATGTGGCGGACGCCCATGCCGAGGAGGAACCTTGCAATGGCGATGCCCGCACTGCCCGCGCCGTTGATGACGACGCGCACGTCGCCAATCTCCTTTTTGACGACCTTCAGGCCGTTGAGGAGGGCGGCGCCGAGAACGATGGCGGTGCCGTGCTGATCGTCATGGAACACGGGAATATCGCAAAGCTCCTGCAGGCGGCGCTCGACCTCAAAGCAGCGCGGCGCCGAGATGTCCTCAAGGTTGATGCCGCCAAAGCTGCCCGAGAGGAGGTAGATGGTGCGGACGAGCTCATCGACGTCCTTCGATTTGATGCAAAGCGGGATGGCGTCCACGTCACCGAAGGCCTTAAAGAGGAGGGCCTTGCCCTCCATGACGGGCATGCCCGCCACAGGGCCGATGTCGCCAAGGCCGAGGACGGCAGTGCCGTCCGTGATGACGGCCACGGTGTTCCAGCGGCGGGTCAGGTCGTAGGACTTCTGCTCATCCTTCTGGATCTCAAGGCAGGGGGTGGCAACGCCGGGGTGTAGGCAAGCGAGAGGTCCTCGCGGTCCTTGACCTCGACTCTTTGCGTGACTTCGATCTTGCCGCGCCACTCGTAATGCTTCTTAAGGGATTCCTCCGCGTAATTTCTGGCCATGCCGTTACCTCACTTTTCCCACGGGAAGACGTACTTGGTAAGCCCAAGCTCGTTTCTCACGTTGATCATTTCCTTCTGGACCGACTCGTTGATCGGCACCCCGCTCTCACGGCGCGAGAGCCAGATCTCGTACTCCTTCTCACCCGCCGTGTAGATGCGCTCGGCGCCGGGGGCGCGCTTGGAGGCGCGGACCGCGCGGAGGATGTCCCCCGCCTTCTTGCGGCAGAGCTCCTCACCGAGGAAGTGATTCGTGTCGATGGCGATGAAGAAGTGGCCAAGGCCGTAGGGGCGGATGTTGCCGTCCTTGTCCTTGCCGTCCAGGTCCTTACCGTACATACCGTCCTGCAGGGCGGCCGAGAGCAGCTCCACGATCAGGGCAAAGCCGTAGCCCTTGTAGCCGCCCAGCGCCTCACCGATACCGCCGAGGGTGGTGAGCGCCGCCGTGCCGTTGCGGATCTTTTTGAGCGCCACGCCCGCATCCCCCGTGACGGGGTTGCCCTCGTCATCGATGATGGTGCCGGGGTGGACGTCCTCCCCGATGCGCTCGTAATACTCGACCTTGCCGTTCTGGGTGATCGAGGTGGCGCAGTCAAAGATGAAATCAAATTCCTCATCGGTGGGGATGCCGACGGTGAAGGGGTTGGTGCCGAACATGCCCTCAACGCCGAAGGTCGGCGCCACCGAGGGGCGGGCGTTGGTGCCCGGCATACCGATGCACCCCGCCGAGGCCGCCATCGAGGCGT
>JAFQWT010000170.1 GCA_017407375.1 Clostridia bacterium | reverse complement strand
TCATCGGTATGACCACCAAGGAGGAGGACTTTGTCGAGAGCGTGCTGGTGGCCAACAGCCATGAGTACCTGATGTTCTTTACGAACCTCGGTAAGGTCTACACCAAAAAGACCTACCGCATTCCCGAGGCCTCGCGTACCGCCAAGGGCACCAACATCGTCAACGTCCTTGAAAAGCTTGCCGAGGACGAGAAGATCACCGCCATCATCCCGATCGCGGGCTTTGCGGACGACGAGTACCTGACGATGATCACCAAGCGCGGCGTTATCAAGCGCACCCGCCTTTCGGAGTACGAGTACCAGCGCAAGGGCGGCAAGCGCGCCCTGACGCTTGACGAGGGGGATGAATTGCTCTTCATCCGCCACACAAGGGGTGAGGGCGACCTCCTCCTTGCCACAAGGAGCGGTCTTGCCACGCGCTTTAACGAGGAGACCGTCCGTGTGATGGGCCGTACGGCGCGCGGCGTGCGCGGCATCTCGCTCCGTGAGGACGATGAGGTCGTGGGCGTGGCGCTGGTCGAGGAGGGCAAAAAGCTCCTGACGATCACCGAGAACGGCTTTGGTAAGCGGTGCGACTTTGACGACTTCCGCGCGATGAAGAACCGCGGCGGCCACGGCGTTGGCTGCCACAACGTCAACGAAAAGACGGGCGCCCTTTCGTCCATTGCCGCGGTCAGCGAGGAGGATGACATCATGCTCATCACCTCGGCGGGCGTCATCATCCGCACGCCCGTTTCGGGCATTCCCACCTACTCCCGTACGGCGGGCGGCGTCATTGTGATGCGGCTTGACGAGGGGGTCAAGGTCGTGACCTTCACGCGGCTGGAGCGTGAGGAGGAGACCCTGCGTGAGATAGCGGCGGCCCCCGCCGATGAGGAGGCCCCCGCCGTGAGCGCGACCCTTCCGACGGCAGAGCGC
This sequence comes from Clostridia bacterium, assembly GCA_017407375.1. Taxonomy (GTDB): domain Bacteria; phylum Bacillota; class Clostridia; order Oscillospirales; family CAG-272; genus UBA1740. Next base: position 6,623 of record JAFQWT010000170.1, on the reverse strand, counting down.
GAGACCCCTGACGGGGAGACGGAGGACGGCGTGTGAGGCGCGCCCTTTCGCTCTTGCTCACGCTCGCGGTGCTTTTGCCCCTCGCCCTCTCCTGCACGCCGCCGCCTCCCGCGGTGAGCGAGGAGGAGATCCTCCCCGTGGCGGCGGCGCTCCTTGAGGCCTCAAAGCCCGTCAACCTCGCCTTTGTCGGGGATGGGATCCCCGTCAGGGAGGGGACGGCGGCGGTCGGGGACTTCTACTTCCCCGCCGATGAAGGGTGGCTCGAGGAGCACGGCATCACCACGCTTGACGACCTGCGCGCCGCGGCCGAGGCGGTCTACACCCCCGCCGTGACGGCACTCCTCTTTGGGAAGGCCTTCCCCACCGACTCCCTGACGCTGTATGACTACCAGGTGCGCTCGGTCGCCACGGGCGAGGGGATCTTGGTCCTTATCGACCGTGAGCCGATGTTTGCCTGGTACCGCGGCATCACCTACGAGTACCTTACCGACACCATGCGCCTTGCGGCCGCCACGGCCGCCACGGCCACCGTCACGCTCTCGGTCCGTATGTATAAGGACGGGGGCGCCCCCCTCGTGCGCGAGCTTTCCCTGCCGCTCGTTTTGACCGAGGCGGGCTGGCGGTGCGACAAGCTCACCTCGGTGGCCTACGCCGAGGAATTAGAATAAGATCTAAAAAAGCATAAATAAAAATCTCACAAGAAAGGTTCTTTGAAGATGAAGTACAATGAGAAGATCGTGGCCCTCAGAAAAGCCAATGGCTTTACCCAGGAAGGCTTCGCCCGTGCCGTCGGTGTGACGCGCCAGGCGGTCTACAAATGGGAGGTCGGCGACTCCTATCCTGAGGCCGAGAAGCTCCTGGCGATCAAGCGCCTTTTCGGGATCAGCATTGACGACCTCCTCGATGACAGCTTTGACGTTGTGGTCGAAAGAGCCAAAAAGCCCGCCCGCAAGAAGACGCTGCCGCCCGTAGCCGCTCCTGCCACCCCCGTGGCCGAGCCCGTAGCCGAGCCCGCTCCCGCCCCCGTGGCCGAGCCCGCTCCCGCGGCTGCCCCCGCCCCTGTGGTCGAGCCCGTGGCCGCTCCCGCTCCCGCCGTGGCTGAGGCCGCTCCCGTCGCCCCCGTGGCGCCCGCTCCCGTGGCTCCCGCCGAGGACGACCTTGACGAGTTTGGGTTTGAGGCCGCCCCCCAGAAGGGCGCCGGCGAAGGCAACCTCTTCGACGTTTTCATCCCGCGTCGCTAAGAAAAACGCGGCTTTTGAAAAGTATTGTTTACAACTCACGCGTTTTGTGCGCGCGAGATTTTCTCCTATACACTGAATAAGGGACGCGCTTTTGGCATATAATTCCACAGAAGTAAATTCTGTGAGGTGCCTTGTGGTCAGGGGATGTGAAAAGCGCGTGGTCCGCCTTTTGAGGACGGACAGCGAGTATTTTGAAGAAGTCTTTTTTGTGTTGAAGGACGGCGTGCGCGAGGGCGAGATGGGCGGTGATATCGTCCGTGAGGCCACGCGCCTTCTGTCCGAGTGCTGTGGGGCAAGGCCGCCGCGGCGCCGCCCACGGGAGGGGACGTGCTTTCTCCTTGGTGCGGGGGTGGCGGCCCTTCTCCTTTTGCCCCTCCTTTTTTTCCTTTGATAACGATCTTCCGCGGGTGGCATCCCCGGGAGTGCGGCAATGCCGCGATAGAAAATAAGCATGGCAGGGAGCGCCGTCCGTCACGGCGGGCGCTCCCCGTTTTTCCGTATGCCGTGACAGATAGGACATACCATGAAAGAAAAAGAAACTGCCCCGAAGAGGGGCCGCGGTCGCCCGCCGAAGGCGAGCGCACCCAAGGAGGCGGGGGCCAAGCGAGCGCCCGCCCATACGGAGGCGCCCCCCCGTAAGACAAGACCCACCGCCGACAAGGCAAGCGCCCCGCGCAAGGAAAAGGCCGCCCCGCGTAAGGAAAAGGCAGCCCCCCGCCGCGAGGCCGCCGTCCGCAAGGAAAAGGCCGCCCCCACCCGCCGTGAGGCAGGGGGAAGGCGCGGCGCCAAGGCGACCCACAAGCTGCGCGTGGTCTTTCTCGGGGGTCTCCACGAGATCGGGAAGAACATGTGCGCCATTGAGTATGGGAACGACATCGTGCTCATCGATGCGGGCATCGCCTTCCCCGATGAGGAGATGCCGGGCGTTGATTTGGTCATTCCCGACATCAGCTACCTCACCGACAACGCCGCGCGCGTGCGCGGGATCCTCCTGACCCACGGGCATGAGGACCACATCGGCGGGGTGCCCTACGTCCTCCGTGAGCTTTCGGTGCCCGTGTACGGCACGGCGCTCACCATGGGGATCCTCCGCCATAAGCTGGAGGAGGTGCGCCTTCCGAAAAAGCCCGACCTCCGCACCGTGCGCGCGGGGGACACCGTCACGCTTGGGGCGCTGACGGCGGAGTTCGTGCACGTCAACCACTCGATCCCCGATGCCTCGGCCATTGCGCTCAGGACCCCCCTTGGCACCGTGTTCCACACGGGCGACTATAAGCTGGACGTCTCGCCCATCGGCGGGCGGATGATGGACCTTGGCCGCATTGCCGCCATTGGCGATGCGGGCGTGCTTTTGATGCTGGGCGAGTCCACCAATGCCGAGCGCGTGGGGTACACCCCCTCGGAGCGGCGCGTGGGGAATTCGCTGGAGCAGCTGTTTACCAAATATCCCGACCGCCGCCTTGTGGTGGCGACCTTCTCCTCGAACGTCCACCGCGTCCAGCAGATCATTGACGCCTCGGTGCGGCACGGCCGCCACGTGGTGGTCTTTGGGCGCAGCATGATGAACGTGGTCGGCGCCGCCACCGAGCTTGGCTACATCCAAGCGCCCGAGGGGACGGTCATCGCACCCCAGGAGATGAAGCGCTATAAGCCCGAGCAGCTCACGCTCCTGACCACGGGCAGCCAGGGAGAGCCGATGTCGGCCCTCTATCGCATGGCCTTTGGCGCGCACGACCGCGTGACCCTCACCTCGCAGGACGTGGTGGTGCTGTCCTCCAGCGCCATCCCCGGCAACGAGAAGCTGATCGGTAAGATCATCAACACCCTCATCGCCTCGGGCATCCGCGTGGAGAACGACGACTCTATTGAGGGGATCCACGTTTCGGGCCACGCGTGCAGTGAGGAGCTGAAGCTGATGCTGGCGCTTGTCCGCCCGCAGTATTTTATGCCGATCCACGGTGAGGCGCGCCACCTCTTTGCCCACAAGGAGATCGCCGAGTTTATGGGCATCGCCCCCGACCGCATCTTCCTTGGGGAAAACGGCCGCGTTCTGGAGCTGGATACCCTCGGCGCGCGCTTTTCGGGCAACGTGCCCGCCGGCCAGGTGCTGATCGACGGCTCGGGCATCGGGGACGTCGGCACGGCGGTCCTGCGTGACCGCAAGCTGCTCTCCGAGGACGGGCTCATCTCGGTGGTGGCGACCATCGACCGTCACGAGGGGCTGGTGCTTTCGGGCCCCGAGATCGTCTCGCGCGGGTTTGTGTACGTCAAGGAGGCCGAGTCGCTCATGGAGGAGCTGCGCGCCGCCGCGGCGAGGACCCTTGAGGGGATGCTCGACCGCGGGGTGTTCGACTTCAATGAGATGAAGGGCGGCATCCGCGAGGAGCTTTCGCGCCTCGTCTTCAAAAAGACCAAGCGCCGCCCGATGATCCTGCCGATCCTTTTGGAGCTATGAAGCTTTTTGTCCGTGTCATGGAGATCGGGGAGGCCGCCGCCCTCGCGGAGCCGCTCCCCGCGGCCCTCGAGGCGTACGCCGCCGCCCCCCGTGACCCCGCCACCCTCAGGGAGCGCCGCGCGGGCCTCCTTCTGGCCGCCCGCCTCTACCGTGAGGTGGCAGGCCGCCCCCTGCCCCCCCTTGCCTTTGGGGAGCGCGGCAAGCCCACCCCCACGGAGGGGACGCTCTCCTTTAATATCAGCCACGCCCACCGCCTTGTGGCGGTCGCCGTGGGTGAGGGGGAGCTTGGCATTGACCTTGAGCCGTATCTCACCGCCACCCCCGAGCGCGCCGCGCGCCTTTCCCGCCGCCTTTCGGAGGGGGAGGCCGCCCTCCTCGCCGCCGCCCCCGATAAGGAGCGCGCCGTCTTAGAGGCGTACGTGCGGAAGGAGGCGCAGGCCAAGCGGGACGGGCGCGGTCTTTCGGTGCTTTACGAAATGGACAGCACCCTGCCCCCGCGCTACGAGGCACGTCCCCGGGATGCCGAGGGGGAGGAATATTACCTCGCCGTCTATTAAAAAAACCACGCGGTTAGCGTGTTATCCTTAACGGAGAACACGCTAACCGCGTGGTTTTTTGTTTAAACAGAGACACTCGCCGCCAAAAACGGCGGTTTTGACAAGAAAACCTTACAAAACGAATTGCAGGGTGCAGAAGGCGGCGTACACGCCGAGCAGGGCAATGCCCTGCCAGCGGTAGAGCTTACCGCGGCAAAGGGCGGGCAGGGTGAGGAGCGCCATCACCAGGAGCATCACGGGGATATCGAGGACGAGCGAGGCGGGGTGACCGAGGAGCGTGGTGCCCGCAGGAACGGCAAAGGGCGAGAGCGTGACCGACACGCCGCTGACAAGCACGAGGTTGAAGATGTTGGCCCCAATGACGTTACCGAGAGAGAGCGCGCCGTGGCCCTTGGTGAGCGAGGTGATGGCGGTGACAAGCTCGGGGAGCGAGGTGCCAAGCGCCACAAAGGTCAGGGCAATGACCGACTCGGGCACGCCAAGCCCCTCGGCGATCTTGGTGCCGTTGTCCACCAGCAGGTCGGCCCCAAGGGCGATGAGCGCCGCGCCGAGGACAAGTCTTGCCAGGGCCGCCAGCAACGGAGAGGAGGGGGTTCTGTCGTCCCCGTCGTGGGCGTCGGCCTCGGGGAGGGGCACCTCGTCCGAGGGGACGGCGGGCGCGCGCCGCGCCGCAATGACCTGGAGCGCCATATAGGCAAGAAAGACCGAAAGCAGCACAAGGCCGATCCAGCGCGGGAACTCTCCGAGCGCGTAGGCCGAGACCAGGTAGATCGCCGCCGAGCCGAAGAAGAAGAGGACGGGCACCCGCAGGGCGGTGCGCGGCGCCGCGGCGGGGCGGACGGCCACCGTGACCGCCGCAATGAGCGCGGTGTTACAGATGATCGAGCCGATGGCGTTGCCGTAGGCGATCTCCCCATGGCCCGAAAGGGCGGAGGTGGCCGACACCATCACCTCGGGGAGCGTGGTGCCGATCGAGACCACGGTGGCCCCGATCAGCAGCTCCGGCACGTGGAAGCGGTGGGCAATGGCGGTGGCACCGTCCACAAACCAGTCGCCCCCCTTAATGAGAAGCAAAAGCCCGAAGGCGAAAAGCATGATCTGATCGTGCATGGTAGCTCCTTTCGCAGAAAAGCTATCTCTATGATAGCATAACGGCAGAAAAAAAGCAACCTTTGTGTCTTTTCTCGGAACTTTTCCGCACAGCGGTTGCCAAGCGGGGAAAAATACGGTATAATAAGGATAACGAAACGAAAGGAGAGTGCCATGCCACGGAGAGAACGTCTGTCAAAAACCTCGGCCTACCATTACGTTAAGCTGGCCGTTCGCTCGCTGATGCTGATCGCGGCGACCGTTTTCTATATTCTCGGCCACGTGCGCGGCGTGGAGCAGCCCCTTTCCTTCCTCACGCGCCTGCCCTGGCTGTTGCTCGGCATCTTCCTTGCCTTTGCCATAGAGATCTTCCTCCGCTTTTTCCCGTCCTCCATCGAGAGCATGGGCTGCCAAAAGCAGTTCCGCCGCAATTACGTGCCCACCGAGGAAATGCGGGAAATGGGCGGCCGCGTGCGCCTTGGCACGTGGCGTTCAACGCTGGCGGTCGCGGGGGCGTGGGTGGCGCTCAACGGCATCATCGCCGCCCTCTATTACACGGGAGTGCTGGATGCGGGGATCCTTGTGCTGATCGCGCTCTTCTATTCGGTGGCGGATATGATCTGCATCCTCTTTTTCTGCCCCTTCCAGACCTGGTTCATGAGGAACAAGTGCTGCGGCTCCTGCCGCATCTATAACTGGGATTACGTGATGATGTTCACCCCCCTCGTCCTTATCCCCAACCTCTTTACCATTGGTCTCTTTGCCCTCGCCCTCGTCCTTGTTATCGTGTGGGAGATCCTGGTGCTCCGCCACCCCGAGCGCTTCTCGGAGGCGACCAACGCCACCCTGCGCTGCGCGCACTGCAAGGAAAAGCTCTGCCACCACAAGCGCCAGCTCCGCGCCTTTCTTAAAAAGAATGCGGAAAAGATCCGCCTTCGTGAAAATCTGGAGCTGGCCAAGGAGCGCGCCCGCCGCCTCCTCCGCCGCGAGAAGACCGCCTCCCCGCCGCAAGACGACCGCCCCCCGTCAAACGGGGCGGACTGACCCCACCGTGAGATGAACGCCCCCGTCAAACGGGGCGGAATAAAAAGGCGCCCCTGCCGCAATGCGTGTTATCCTTAACGGAGAACACGCAATGACTTGCAACCTCGCGGTTGCGTGAATTGAAAGCTGTGCTTTCGTGAATTGCCTGCGGCATGAATTGTGCCTATCGGCACATTGGTTGCAATTCAATTCATGGAGGAGGCGGCACGCCGACGAGAAATCATGGCGTAGCCAATT
>JAFQWT010000012.1 GCA_017407375.1 Clostridia bacterium | reverse complement strand
GGGTTCGATTACCCCGCCGCAGAGCGACGGTAGCTTGCTGACCGGCGGCAAGGCGAGGGTGACATGGCGCGTATGCGCCATAATCCCACCGCCACTGCACACACCCTTGCGGTGGTTTTTGTTTTGGTGGACCCCGTGTCGGAAGAAATCATTTTGCGCGCAAGCGCAAAGGGTTCGATTACCCCGCCGCAGAGCGACGGTAGCTTGCTGACCGGCGGCAAGGCGAGGGTGACATGGCGCGTACGCGCCATAATCCCACCACTTCTGCACCACCCTTGCGGTGGTTTTTGCTTTCCTGCGCCCACCCCTACCCTTAAAGAAAGGAGCCCGTATGGCTGCCCAAAAGATCCGCCTTTCCGACCATTTCACCTACCGCCGCCTGTTCCGCTTTGCGCTCCCCTCGGTGGCGATGATGATCTTCACCTCGATCTACGGGGTGGTGGACGGCTACTTCGTCTCCAATTTCGTGGGGAAGACCCCCTTTGCCGCCCTCAACTTTATTATGCCCTTTCTGATGATCCTCGGCACGTTTGGCTTTATGATGGGCTCGGGCGGCTCAGCGCTTGTCTCTAAGACCCTCGGGGAGGGGGACGGGGCGCGCGCCAACTCGCGCTTTTCGCTTTTCGTCTACGTTACGCTTGGCGCGGGGACCCTCGTTGCCGTCCTTGGCATCCTCCTTCTGCGGCCGGTGGCCGCGCTCCTCGGGGCGGAGGGAGCGATGCTTTCGGACTGCGTGACCTACGGCCGCGTGATCCTTATGGCGCTCCCCGCCTATATGCTCCAGCTGGAATTCCAGATCTTCTTCGTCACGGCGGAAAAGCCGGGGCTCTCCTTTGTCTTCACCGCGGCGGCGGGGTGCGCTAATATGCTCCTTGATGCCCTTTTTGTTGCCGTCTTTGGCTGGGGGCTGGTGGGAGCCGCCGCGGCAACCGCCGCCAGCCAGGCGATCGGCGGCTTCGGTCCTCTCCTCTATTTCCTGTCGAAGAACTCAAGTATTTTGCGCCTGGGGAAAACAAAACTTGACATTCCGTCTCTTGCCCGTGCCATGGGCAACGGCTCCTCCGAGCTGATGTCCAACGTCTCCATGTCGCTTGTCGGCATGCTCTACAACGTGCAGCTGATGGCCTACGCCGGGGAGGACGGCGTTGCGGCCTACGGCGCCCTGATGTACGTCAACTTCATCTTCATTGCGGTCTTCATCGGCTACACCATTGCCATCTCGCCCCCCGTCGGGTACCATTACGGTGCCGGCAATACGAAAGAGCTTGGCGGCCTTTACCGCAAAAGCATGGTCATCATTCTTGTGGCCTCGGTCGTGATGACGGCGGCAGGCCTCCTTCTGGCTTACCCCCTTTCCTATCTCTTTACGGGGTATGACGAGGCCCTGCTCGCCATGACCGTGCGCGGCTTTTTCTTCTTTTCCTTCTCCTTCCTCTTTGCGGGGCTTGCCATCTTCGGCTCGGCCTTCTTCACCGCGCTCAATAACGGCGCGGTCTCGGCGCTTCTTTCCTTCCTCCGCACGCTCGTCTTCCAGGTGGCGGCCGTTCTCCTTCTTCCCCTTTTCCTCGGACTTGACGGCATCTGGCTCTCGATCGTCCTTGCCGAGGGTGCCGCCGCCCTTTTGTCGCTCCTTCTCCTTTGGCTTTTGCGGGGGCGCTACCATTACTGAAAAACGAAAAGCCCTGCCATGCGGCAGGGCCTTTTTTTTATTGCTTTTTGGGAATGCCGAACAAGCGGCGCAGCACGGGCGAGAAAAATCGCGGCGTGCGAAGAACGACGATCTTCATATAAGGTACCTGCCTATTTCTGTAAAAAGCAAAGCACTCCTACCGCCATAATGAGCACGGCCTCGATGATGACGAGGACCCCCTCGGGGATAAAGAAGGAGAGAACGATGCCAAGGCCAAAGGCAAGAATGGCAAGACTTAAGATCTTAAACAGGTTTCTCTGGCACATACCACACCCCCGAAGCGAGTAGGCGGAGGACCGCCCTTGATAGCAGTATATGCGCGCTGCCGTCCGTTATGACTGTTTTCCGAGATAAACGAGAAGGACGCTGATGTCGGCAGGGCTCACCCCGCTGATGCGCGCCGCCTGACCGACGCTCCTTGGGCGGATGGCGTCCAGCTTTTGCGCCGCCTCGATCCGCAGGCCCTTCATGCCGAGGTAATCGAGCCCCTCGGGCAGGGAAAGCCCGTCCAGCCGCTCCTGACGGCGGATCTCGGCCTCCTCGCGCCGCAGGTATCCCTCGTACTTGACATCGATCTCCACCGTCAGCGTGACGGCGGGGTCAAGGGCCGGGCGCCCGGGGTCGAGGGGGGCGAGGGCGGCGTAGGTCAGCTCGGGGCGGCGGAGGAGCTCCGCAAGGCGGATGCCCGTGGTAATGGGCGCCGTGCCGAGCGCCTCAAGGCAGGCGTTGTTCTCCTCGCTCGGGGGGACCACCGTGCGGGTCAGCCGCTCCCGCTCCCTCGCGATGGCCGCCTGCTTGGCCTCGTAGGCGGCAAAGCGCGCATCCCCAATGAGCCCCAGGCGGCGGCCGATGGGCGTGAGGCGGCGGTCGGCGTTGTCCTGGCGGAGACCAAGGCGATGCTCGGAGCGCGAGGTCATCATGCGGTAGGGCTCACGCGTGCCCTTGGTCACCAGGTCGTCGACCAGCGTACCGAGGTAGGACGAGGCGCGCGAGAGGATCAGCGGCTCCTCCCCGCGGACGGCGAGGGCGGCGTTGATGCCCGCAAGAAGCCCCTGCGCGGCGGCCTCCTCGTAGCCCGAGGTGCCGTTGAATTGCCCCGCGCCGTAAAGCCCGCGGATGCGCTTGGTCTCCAGCGTCGGGGCAAGCTCGGTGGGGTCGATGCAGTCGTACTCGATCGCGTAGGCGTAGCGCGTCATCTCGGCCCTCTCCATGCCGGGCAGGGTGGCCAGCATCTCACGCTGGACCTCGGGGGGCAGGGAGGTGGAAAAGCCCTGCAGGTACAGCTCCTCGCTGTCCGCTCCCGTCGGCTCTAAAAAGAGCTGGTGGCGCTCCTTGTCGGCAAACCGCGTGACCTTGTCCTCGATCGAGGGGCAGTAGCGCGGCCCCGTGCCGTGAATGAGCCCCGAAAAGAGGGCGCTTTTCTTTATGTTTTTGCGTATGACCTCGTGGGTCCTCTCGTTCGTATAAAGAATGTAGCAGGGAAGCTGGGGACGCGCCGCCATGGCCACCCTGTCGCTATCGGCCGAGTAGGGGATCGGGTCGCTCTCCCCCCGTTGCACCTCAAGGACCGAGAGGTCCACGCTCCGCCTGGCAATGCGCGCGGGCGTCCCCGTCTTGAACCGCTGGAGCGACAGCCCGAGGGCAACCAGTGAGGCCGTGAGCGCGGTGGCGGGCAGGAGCCCGTCGGGCCCCGCCGCAAAGGAGCGGTGACCGACAAAGATCTCGCCGCCAAGGAAGGTGCCCGTGGCCACGATGACCGCCTCGGCGGAAAAGACCTCGCCAAGCGCCGTTCTTACCCCCGTCACGCGCCCGTCCTCGGTGAGGATCTCGGTGACCTCGGCCTGCACAAGGTGAAGGTGCTCCTCGCGCTCTAAGATGCGCTTCATATAGGCGCGGTAGGCCATGCGGTCGGTCTGCACGCGCTTGCTTCGCACCGCCGCCCCCTTGCCGCCGTTCAGCGTGCGGGACTGCAGGGTCACGGCGTCGGCCGCGCGGCCCATCTCCCCGCCCAGGGCGTCGATCTCATAGACAAGGTGCCCCTTGGCCGTCCCCCCGATCGAGGGGTTGCAGGGCATATTTCCCACGGCATCCAGCGACAGGGTGAAAAGGAGCGTCTCCCTCCCCATGCGCGCCGCGGCGAGGGCGGCCTCAATGCCCGCGTGCCCCGCACCGATGACCGCGATCTCGGCTGTATTCTGCATCGTATCTCCTCATTTTGCCGTTTTTCTTTATTTTACCACGCCGACGGTGATTTTACAAGGGAAAATGCGCGCAGGGTGCGACACTTTTTTCGCGCGGCGTGATTATACTGTAAGTATCACCTTATACCGTCAG
>JAFQWT010000169.1 GCA_017407375.1 Clostridia bacterium | reverse complement strand
ATCAGGCCAAAGGGAATGAAGAAGGCGTGCATCGAGCCGCCAAGACCGCGGTTGAAGCCGGTCTTTCTGGCGAAGATCTCGGCAAGGGCGCCGTAGAGCAGGAAGTTGATGGCCAGCTCCTTGACGTTGCCGCCCGCGTTCATGTGCTTCTCAACGACCGAAAGGACGGCCCCGTCGAGAAACTCCTTCATGATGTCGTAAAGCTCCTTGTCGTCGAGCTTATGAATAGAGGAAAGGCCCTTGGCCAGGATCTCACCGTGGCTTCTGTGCGAGCCAAAGGAGAGGTCGTTGATGTCAAGGCAGTAGGCCTCACCGACAGCGGAGGCCTCCTGACCGATCGAGAGGTGCGCAGGGCCGGGGTTGTTGTATTCCACGCCGTTGTAGCAGCTCTTGGTCTTGACCTCGTTCAGCATGGTCTCAAACTCACGGATGATCGCCATGTCGCGGTAGATGCGCATCATGTCGTCCTTCGTGTAGAGCTTCAGCTCCTCCTTGAGGGTCTTGTTGTACTGACAGACGGGAATGTCCTCAAAATGGATGTAGCCGGCGTCAAAGGCGCGGGCAGGGTCGACGTATTGACTCTTAGGCATGTTGGTATCCTCCTTCGAAATTACATAAACATAGATTCACGAATGACCTCACAGACCGTGGGGTGCGGGAACACGAGCTTCTGGATGTCCTCCACGCGCATCTCGGTCTCCACCATCATGGCGGCACCGTAGATGATCTCGGAGGCGTAGGAGCCGATCATGTGCAGGCCGACAATGTTCTTGTGCTTTTTGTCGGTCAGGACCTTCAGGATGCCGTAGCCGTGCTCGTTCTCGGCAATGTAACGGCCGCTGTACTTCAGCGTGACGGTCTTCACGTCAACGTCCAGGCCCTTCTCCTTGGCGGTCTCGCTCGTCTCACCCACCGAGGCGACCTCGGGGTTCGTGTAGATGACCGAGGGGATCGAGCGGTAGTTGATCCTGTCACGCTTGCCGAGGATGTTGTTGATGCACACCTCGCCCTCGCGGTAGGCGGTGTGGGCGAGCATCGACTTGCCGTTGACGTCGCCCGCCGCAAAGACACCGGGCACGTTCGTCTTGCCGTACTCGTCGGTGACGATCGCCCCGCGCTCCAGGCGCAGGCCGATGTTCTCACAGCCAAGCCCCGCAGTTCTTGCGCGGCGGCCGATCGAGACCAGCGCGTAATCGGCAGGGATCGCCGTCACCTTGCCGTCCTTCTCGTAGGACACGGTCTTATTCTTGATGGAGGTCACCTTCGCACCGAGGATGAACTCCACGCCGCGGGCGGCGTAATCCTTCTGGAGAAGCGCCGAGATCTCGCGGTCAACGGGGCCCGCGATGTGGTCGAGCATCTCGACAACGTACACCTTGGCACCCACCGAGTTGAAGTAGGAGGCCATCTCAAGGCCGATGACGCCGCCGCCCACGACCACAATGGTCTTCGGAATGGCGGGCAGGTCAAGCACCTCACGGTTGGTGAGGGCAAAGCCCTCCTTCAGGGAGTCGGCAAGGCCGTCAATGGGAGGCAGCGCGGGCGCGGAGCCGGTGGCAATGAGAAGCTGACGGCCAACGTATTCCTTGCCGTCCGCCGTGACCACAAAGCCGTCGGCATTTCGTTCCTTGATAACGGCGGAGGCCTTGACGACCGTGACGCCGCTCTTTTTCAGCTTAGCGCCGACACCGGCCACCAGCTGCTTGACAACGCCGTTCTTGCGGTTGACCACAAAGCCGTGGTCGATCTCGGCAGAGCCGAAGGTCACGCCGTAATCCTTGCTGTGCTTGGCGTAATCGTAGATCTTGGCGGAGTAGAGAAGGGTCTTTGTGGGAATGCAGCCCTCGTTGAGGCACACGCCACCCAGCGCTCTTTCCTCAATGACAAGGGTCTTAAGGCCGGCATGGCCGGCGCGCTCCGCGGCGTTGTAGCCCGCAGGGCCGCCGCCGAGAATGATCAGATCGTACATTGCGTGTCCCCCTTACTTCGCCATCAGAAGGTCGATGTTTTCCAGCGCAAAGCCAACGTCCTGGAGGAATCTTGCGGCATCGGCGCCGTCCAGCACGCGGTGGTCAACGGTGAGCGAAAGACCCATGGCGGGGTAAACGACGTCCTCGCCGTCCACCTCCTTCAGGCGTCTTGTCACGCAGTCAACACCCAGAATGGCGGTCTGGGGCGGGTTGATGATGGGGGTAAAGGACTCGATCCCCAGCGAGCCGAGGTTCGAGACCGTAAAGGTCGCGCCCGTCAGAAGGTCGGGGTTGATGTTGCCGTTCTGTGCCGCGGTGATGACCGCCTTCGAGCTCTTCGAGATCTCGTTGAGGGACATCTTGTCAGCGGCAAAGACGGTGGGCACCATCAGGCCGCGCTCGGTGTCCACGGCAATGCCGAGGTTGACCGAGGAGAAGTAGCGCATCTTGTCGTCAAGGCAATGCGCGTTGAAGCCACGGTGCTTCGGATAGCGGAGAACACGGGAGACGGCGTAAAGGATGATGTCGTTTAGCGTGATGTTGGCAAGGCCCATCTTCTCGGCGCCCGCCTTCAGCGACTTGCGGAGAGCAAGGAGCTTGGTGGCATCAAAGGAGGAGTTAAAGGTGAGCTGCGCCATCCCGGTGAGCGAGGCGCACATCTGCTTGGCAATGATCTTGCGGATGTTCGGCAGCTTCTCGTCCACGTACGCGGCCTCGGTCACGGCGGCGGGGGCGGCCTCCGCGGCGGCCTTCGGCGCGAGGTCGGAAAGCACGACCTTACCGCTGATGCCCGTGCCCTCCACGGCACTCTTGTACTCGGTGGCGGCGGCGGGAGAAACGGTCAGCCCCTTGTCAAGGAGGGCCTCCACGTCACGCTCGATGATACGGCCGTTGGGGCCCGTGGGGGTCGCCTTCAGAAGGTCGGCACCCGTCTTGTCGGCCAGGATACAGGCACGCGGGGACATGGCGCCCGTGGCGGCAGCCGTCGGAGCGACCTCCGCGGCGGCGGGAGCGGCCTCGGCAGGGGCAGCGGCAGGGGCGGCCTCGGCAGGAGCGGCCTCGGCAGGGGCGGCCTCACCCGCAGGCACAAGGGCAGAGAAGTCCTCGCCCTCCGCGCCGATCACACAGACCGTCTCAAGGCAGGGCACGTCGTCCCCCTCCTCGCGGAAAATGGCGAGCAGCACGCCCGCCTCGGGGGCCGGCTCCTCAAAGGAGGATTTATCGGTCTCGTAGGAGAAAAGGACGTCGCCCTTTTCCACCTTGTCACCCACCTTCTTGTTCCACGCCGTGATGATGCAGGACTCAACGCTCTGTCCCTGGCGGGGCATGATGATAGCAGTTGCCATGGTTATCTATTCCTTTCGTATCTTTTGTTATTTTGTTTCGTTTTTCTGCGACTACTATTGTACCACTAAAGCGGTCAATTGTCAAGTATATTTATATATATAATAAGGTTTCGGGGCGTGCGCGAGAAGAGAAATTTAAGGAAGGGCCAAAAGCCCTTCCTTAAGGTCAGATATCGTTTTTGCGCGCGGGCGCCGTGGCTTCCACCACGCGGATCGGCGTTCCGCCGACCACGGTGACGGCCGCGGGGGTATCGGTGATGAGGTGTGCATCGGCAAAGCCCTCCACCGTCACGTTTTCAAAGAGGATCTCGCGGCAGCTTTTGGCCGAGAGCAGGGGGAATTCGGCACCCTCGCTCCCCGCTGTCAGGCGGACGTTCTTCAGGCGGAAGGAGAGGGGCTCCTCGGCCACGGAGCTGAGGTCACCGGGGAGCGAAAGACCCGTGATCTCACAGTTTTCAAAGGTGATCGAGGAGAGGGGGCGGTTGCAGCACCAGCGGCTGTCGGTAGAGAAGGGATGGAGAAAGAGCGCATCGGGATTTTCAAAGCGGCAGTTTCTCACCGTGATGTTCCCGGGGGCCTTGCGGATCTCGGCGCGGTGATCGCAGTAGTAGAGGAAGGGGGTGTGCATCGAGTGACGGCACGCCGCCGTCGCAAGCACGCCGTTTTCCTTTTCCGCTTTTGTCAGCATATTGCGGAAGCCAAAGCTGCCAGGCGCTATGCCCTGGCAATCCTCAATGAGGACGTCGGTCCCGCCAAGGCGAAGGGCCGAGCAGGAGGCGTCCAGCACACAGCGGCGGACGGTCACGTTCTGGTTGTCAAAGCCCGCAATGCAGTCGTCCCCCGTGCGGAAGGTGCAGTCCTCCACCAGCACGTCGTCACAGGTGCGGATGTCAAAGCCGTCATGACCGCCAAGCACCGTAATGCCCCGCACCGTGATGCGCTGAGAGGTGAAGATGGCGTGCGCCCAGTTGGCGCTGTCGGTGATCGTGTAGCCCTCAAAGCGCAGGTCGCTGGAGGAATGCACGTTGATGGCGTGCGGGCCGCGGTAATGCTCCTCGCCCTCGGGGTCGTAGACGTTGGCCCCGTCAAGGTAGGAGCCGGCCTCACCAACGATGGCCACGTTGTGCGCATTGACGATCTTGATAAGCGCGTTTTGCCAACGGCTGTAAGGGTAAACGCTCCTTTGGGGGTGGGGCTCCGCGGGGATCTCGATCGGCTCTAGGGCGTCGTCAAGATAGGCCGCGTACTGCTCGGGATCGCGCACGCCGCGCAGGATCGCACCCGCCTTAAGGTAAAGCTCGCAGTGGGAGCGCAGACGGAGGCCCCCCGTCAGAAAAATGCCCTGCGGCACCACCACGCGCCCGCCGCCCGCAAGAAAGCAAGCGTCGATCGCCGCCTGGATCGCCGCAGTCTGTACCCTGTCCGAAACGGTAGCCCCGAAATCGGTGATCAGAAAATCCGCCATACCGTGCTCCTTTATGTCGTTTTTTTCATTCTACCATATTTCGCCCTCGGGTGCAACCGCCCGGGAAACGAAAGTTTTTCGTTGCGCCAAGAAAAAACGCCGATGGCTCGGCGTTTTTTCTATCCTCGGTAAGGGCTTATCGGCCCGAGCGCGTTTTGGCGATCCGATCGTAAAATCTCTCGCCCTTACCGTAGAAGAACACCTCAAGAAGGGCAAAAAGACCAAAGTACAAAGGGAGCGCGATCGCGGCAATGACGGGATAGGTCAAAAAGGTAAGCCCGTCAAAGGGGGAGTGGATGAGGAACATGGAGTTGATGTCATACGCCCGCGCCTCGGAGACCAGGACGCCGAACACCAGGTTGCAGTAAAGGCCGATCACAAGCATCTCGGCGATCGCGATCGCCATATGCCGCAGATTCCGCCAAAGCTCCACACGGATATGCCCGAAAAGCGGAAGAAGCAGCACGTTGAACAAGAGGGTGGCGTGCGCCACAATGCTTTTGGTGACCTCAAAATTGGCGAGGGTGGGCTCACGGATGAAATCCACGTTGGCAAACATCCCCACAAGCGTGGAGAAGATCCCAAACCAGAAGACGTAATCGGCAAAAAAGGCATAGAGGCGGGAGCCCTTCCTGCAAAAGGGGAGGATCACGCAGGACCACATGACCACGTTGCAGGGATAGATCGGCAGGATGAGGTTGGGGTTTTGCCGTAGGTACTCCATGGCCCCACCGCTGACGGTCACGCGGTAGATGAGTGAGCTGTAATGGCAAAGGATCGTGAAAAGCGCCGCCGCGAGAAAAAGGATCCGCTCGGCCCGCCGGCTCCGTATAAATTTTTTCGCCAGCCAAAGCCCAAGCGCAATGACTGCCAGGAGTATGAGGTTGAAGAACACGAGTGTCAGCATAGCGTTTTACCTCCGGGGCGCTCAGGGGGCTTTGGTAGCTTCTCTTTTGCGCGACAGCCGCGCGTGGAGCCCGCGGAACGAAACGCCCAGCAGGTAGAGGAGAAGCAAGAAGAACACAAACCAGTAAAAGGAGCCGATCCTCGGCGGCCATTGGGCCACAAAGCCGAAGAGCCCCACCTCCGAATAGAAGTCCATAAAAAAGTAAGGGTAGGGGTCGCCTCGGCCAAAGTCCACCCGCAAAAGGCAAAGCACCGAGGCAAAGGCAAAGTAGAGGAAGGGCGGGATCAGCGAGAGGGGAACAGAGCCCCTGTCAATGCGGGCGAGGTGCCGATCGGCAAAGAAATCAAAGATCGACAACAGGGGCACCGCCACGTGAGTCAGGATGCTGGCCACCGTCCAGGCGTTGTAATCGGGCTCGGCAAAGGGCGCCAGCACCGTGCAAAAGATAAGGCAGGTGACGGTGATGGATACCGTAAAGATGTACTTGAATACGCTGACCCGCCTCCTCGGTCCCTCGCCCATCCGCCCCCGCAGCAGCATCACGGCAAAAACGAGAGAGGTGATGCCGATCCAGAGGTTGGACTGCTGGGTGAAATAGAGGGGCCGTGTCAACCAATGGGAATAGCCGTCCCTCTTGGCAAACAGACAGGAAAGAAAAAAGCCGAGAAGGGCGAGGAAAAAGATCAAAAAATTCACAAGGATCGCTCCCCACGGGCGCCCTTCGGGCGCGCTGCCACGCTCTCTCATACCGTTCCTCCCTTGCTTTTATCTATGACAAGTATACTACGCCCGCAGGGAAAAAGCAACACCCAAAGGAAAGGGGCGGCGGTATTTACCGCCGCCCCTTGGGGGTCTCACGTCCGATAATAGCGGGTAAGACTGTCGTAAAGGCGCTCGGCGAGGTCCTTGCTGTCAATGTCCGAGCCCTCGGGCACATCGGCCGCCTTCACCGTGCCCACCACAAAGCGGACCTCCTCATGGGTGAATAGCTGGCGGTCCATGTAAAAGCCCTTCGGCGTTTTGATGATCTTATAGCCGAGGTCCCGGAGAAAGCGGATGTTCCGCCCCACCGTCTTTCTGTCGCAGGGGTATTTTGAGGAGATCAGCGCCGCCATCTCCACCTGGGTCATCGGGCGCCTTTTGCTGGTCGCGGTCTCAAGCAGCCGCAGGGTCAAAATGCTCAGTGTCTTTTTGTTGTCCATATTCATGCCCTCCTATCTCTATTATACCATGCGCGTGTACCAAAAACAGCCCTGCAAGAAAAAATAGGAAATCAAAAAAGAGCATCCGTGAGGGATGCTCCTTTTTTGTGGTGAGCCAGAGACAAGGTAAATCGAACTTTTCAATCGTCACCACTGCCATCGGCAAGCATGGCGATTTCACGCACCTTCTGCTCCAAAAGCTTTTTGTCAGGCAATTGCAGGGTGTAATCTGCCACCATCGTAGGGGACATACTGCGGCTGAGGGCATATTCCACAATAGCATCGTCCTTCGTGGCGCAGAGGATCACACCGACGCTTGGATTTTCATTCGGCTTTTTCACATCACGGTCAAGTGCTTCCAAATAAAAATTGATCTGACCGATATGCTCCGGCTTGAATTTGCCGATCTTCAACTCAATCGGTACAAGGCAGGAAAGTGCACGGTTGTAGAAAAGTAGATCAATATAGAAATCTTGACCGCCGACCTGCACTCTGTATTCCTCGCCTATAAAGGTAAAATCTCTGCCGAACTCAAGAATAAAGTTCTTGAGATTACCAAGAATAGCTTTCTTCAGGTTGCTTTCGGAATACTGCTCGGGCAAGTCAAGAAATTCAAGCACGTAGGAATCCAAGAAGCGTCCACGCGCCTCCTCGGGAATCTGCTCAGGCAATTGTTTGCCCGCCGAAAGCACATAACGCTGATAATAGGCGCTGTCCATCTGCCGCTCAAGCTCACGCTTGGAATAGTTTTCTCTGATGCAAAGTTCGATATAAAAGCGGCGCTCCTCTGCCGTTTTGGAGCCCGACATAATGAGCAAATGATTTGTCCAACTGATTTGTGTCACCAGTGGTGTCACAATTTCGTCGTAGCGATAGGTTTCGTAAAATTGCTTCATCCGATACAGCCCACGGCGATTAAATCCCTTAATGGTAGGATTGCTTTTTGCGATATACGCCGCGACCTCGTCAATCACCTTATCACCGAAGGAAGAGCCCGCAACAAGCGAGGAAAGATATTTGCCGACCTCCCAATACATCGTGATCAATTCGGCGTTGACCGCTTTCATCGCGCGCCGCCGCGATGCTTCGATGATGTCTAAGATCGTGGTAAAATCGGTGTTGGGTTTTATGATTTCGGACATAGGGTTTCTCCTTGTTTTTGACTTCGAAGTGAATCTTACAAAAAATGATTCATAGAAGCCGACGTTGTAAAAGGCTTTTTTAATATTCCATTTCCCCAAAATATGATGTCAACATCATTATATATTCACCGAAACTAGCTTCTTTTTCTATAAAAAAATTTGCCGAAAAAGCAAGCGGCAACATAAAACAAAATGCCGCCACAGGGATGTAATCTCTGCTTTTCGAATATTTGAGTCCCATTGCTTTAAGGTAATCTATTGAATCTGAAAAATGTTCGTAAGTAAATTGCCGCGCCAATTCAAAAAGTATTTCATCTTCGCACAAGTAATAGTACAACGCTTTTCGCGCACGTTCGGCCTTGCCGCTGTCATACGTAAAATTATATGTTTTTAATTCTTCTTTTATCAAAGATTTCATGAACCTGCTCTTTTTTCGCAGATCGTTTCAATTGCTTAAATAATCCCATGTAAAGTCCTCCTCTAAACTTTTGATTTACAGTTCGACTTGGCGCATGTTTAATTGTGCAAAACCGATGTTGCTTCGTTTTCAATATGCTTGCTAAATTGGCCCGACTTTCCTGTGCCATGATAGCCTTATAAAGTGTTATCTTTTATCCTATTTTGTTCCAATCGGTGGAATCATCCACATAAGAATCCAAATAATCAAAAATAGTATTTAATGTATCCATTATGAATTCTCTTGTTATGTTCGAGTTGGAATTTGATTTTTCAAAAAGAAAAAGTATAGTGGTGTCTAATATATCATAAATCTTAATCATCGTGCTGACATACGGGTGCATTCCATCTGGGATTCTTCCGGAAATTTGGAATAACAGATAATGCTCTGAAATATGGGCAATATCGGTGTCCATAGCGAGTACACATTCAAAAAAAATTCTGTATGTAATAAAACTATTTAAAGCATTTGCCGTAAACTCAAGCTGTTCTTTTGGACTATCATCTTTGAAATATCTAAAACAATCTCCTATAGCGAATTTTAACAATTCGTTTTTTCTATCTATACATTCGTTTTCTATCATACCTTGAATGCATTCTTTTAAGTGCGCAACAACCTTCTTAAATGATTCTTCTCCCCAAAGAATGTTAATAATTTTGTATACGCCGCCCAATTCATTAGCTCTTTTGGAAAAATCGGAAGTTGATTTTTTTTCATGAGATTTTCTGAATATTTTCTTTATAATTCCCATATTGTCCCCCCCATTGAATCGAAAAGTCTTCGCTGTAATAAAAATACTCATTGTATCTATAATAACACAAAATGATGAAAAAATCAACGCTTTCTTACCTTCTTTCCCACTTTTGTATCCCTCTTTGGCACCGAGGGGTGTGCTTGTCTTGATGTGAAAAAAGCACCTCAAATGAGGTGCTTACGGGAATTTCGCCTGCGGCGAATATCCGCACACTCGCCGCCTGGTGAGCAAGCTCCCCGATCTCCGAGTGGCGGATGCGAACCCAGCAACGAGGGCGATGGCCCTCGTTACCGTGTTCGATGAGCGTACGGGAATAGGTCTCACCGCGGCCACGAAAAGCCGAGTGGATTTCGGCTTTTCTCCGCGGCTCGGTCAGTCGCGGCTCTGACAGTCCCCCGGACTGTCATTCACTACCGCTCCCCTTCGATTCCCGTACGGGTCACGTAAAATCACAAAAAAAGAGCATCCGCGAGGGATGCTCTTTTTTGTGGTGACCCGTACGGGAATCGAACCCATGTTTTCGCCGTGAGAGGGCGATGTCTTAGCCTCTTGACCAACGGGCCTGGTAGCGGAAGTCGGATTTGAACCAACGACCTGTCGGGTATGAACCGAATGCTCTAGCCAGCTGAGCT
>JAFQWT010000011.1 GCA_017407375.1 Clostridia bacterium | reverse complement strand
TTAACGAACCACTGGTCGCTCGTCAGGGGCTCCACCGTCTTATGGCAGCGGTAGCAGGTGCCAACGTTATGCACGTAGGGCTCCACCTTGACAAGGAAGCCGCCAAGCTCAAGGTCACGCACGATCGCCTCGCGGGCGGCGTCACGGTCCAGACCCTCGTACTTGCCGCCCTCGGCGTTGATGGTGGCATCGTCGTTCATCACGCGGATGACGGGGAGGTCGTGGCGCTTACCGACCTCAAAGTCGTTCGGGTCGTGGGCGGGGGTGATCTTCACGCAGCCGGTACCAAACTCGCGCTCCACGTACTCGTCCGCCACCACGGGGATGCGGCGGCCGACCAGGGGCAGGATCAGCATCTTGCCAACAAGGTGCGCGTACCGCTCGTCCTCGGGGTGGACGGCCACAGCCGTATCGCCAAGCAGGGTCTCGGGGCGCGTCGTGGCAATGATGACCTCCTCATCGCTCCCCTCCACAGGGTAGCGGATGTGCCAGAAGTGGCCGGGCTGCTCGGAGTATTCGACCTCGGCATCCGAGAGGGCGGTCACGCAGTGCGGGCACCAGTTGATGATGCGGTTGCCCTTGTAGATGAGCCCCTTCTCGTAAAGGTTGACAAAGACCTCGCGCACGGCGCGGGAGCAGCCCTCGTCCATCGTAAAGCGCTCGCGGCTCCAGTCGCAGGACGAGCCAAGCTTCTTCAGCTGGCTGATGATGCGGCCGCCGTACTGCTCCTTCCACGCCCACACGCGCTCAAGGAACTTCTCACGGCCGAGATCGTAGCGGGTGAGCCCCTCGTTCACGCGGAGACTTTCCTCCACCTTGATCTGCGTGGCAATGCCCGCATGGTCGGTGCCGGGGACCCACAGGGTGCTGTACCCCTGCATGCGCTTGCGGCGGACGAGAATGTCCTGTAGCGTCTGGTCAAGGGCGTGGCCCATGTGGAGCTGGCCCGTCACGTTCGGCGGGGGGATAACGATGGAGAACTTCTCCTTCTTGGGATCGGGATCGGGGCGGAAGTAGCCGCGCTCACACCAATGGGTGTAGATCCGTTCCTCAAAATCCTTCGGGGAATAGGTCTTTGGGAGTTCTTTCCTCATAGCTTTGATCCTTTCGGAATTTAATACGTCGTTGGGCGAAAATAAAAAACGCCCTGAAAAACAGGACGCCATGGGCGCGGTACCACCTGTATTGAAGCCGCAAGGGGGCGGCTCCCTCTCTTTTTCCGTATCGTGGAGAACGGTGGGCTCTACTCCCTTGCGGTTTCTTCCCACGGCTCAGGGGCGACAGGCACCGAAGCGAGCGCACGCAAGACTTGCACCGACCGTCTGCTCTCTCTTTGCACTCAACACAGGGGCCCCTCCCCGTCAACGCTCCCTTATTGTAGCATAAGCCAAAAAGAATGTCAACCCCCCTTTTAATATTAGGAAGAAAAAAGGCAGCACCGAGGCCCCTTTCCGCAAATTCCTTTTCCTCCCTTGCAAAACGGCGCGCCTTGTGTTACAATAAGGGGAGAAAACTCAAGGAAGTGTGCTATGAGAGAGATCATTCTTTGTAAATTCGGTGAGATCGCCCTGAAGGGGGCCAACCGCTCGTCCTTTGAGGCGGGCCTTGTGCGTGAGCTGCGTCGCCGCGCCTCCCCCTGCGGGAATTTTAAGGTAAGGACCGCGCAAAGCACCGTTATCATTGAGCCGCAGGATGCGGCGGCGGATATCGATGCGATGTATGAGACCGCCGCGCGCGTGTTCGGCATTGCGGGCATCACGCGCTGCGCCGCCTGTGAGAAGGATATCGACACCATCCTCAAAACGGCGGTGGAGTACTTGGCCCCCGCCCTTGGCGGCAAGCGCCGCTTCCGTGCCGATGCCAAGCGCTCGGACAAGGCCTTCCCCCTGAAATCTCCCGAGCTGGCCGCCCGCCTTGGCGGGGCGCTGCTTTCGGCCTTCCCGGGCCTTTCCGTGGATCTCCACACGCCCGAGGTCACGGTCTGGGTCGAGGTGCGCGAGGAATACGCCTACATCCATGCCGACCAGGAGCGTGGGGCGGGCGGTATGCCCCTTGGCTCTGCGGGGCGTGGCCTGCTCCTTCTTTCGGGAGGGATCGACTCGCCCGTTGCCGGCTATATGATGGCCAAGCGCGGCCTTGAGATCGAGGCCCTGCACTTTGAGAGCTACCCCTACACCAGTGAGCGCGCCAGAGAAAAGGTGATGACCCTGGCCGAGGAGCTGTGCGCCTACTGCTCACGCATTCACGTCCACGTCATCTCGCTCACTCACGTTCAGGAGGTGCTGCGTGATAATTGTACGGAGGATTATTTCACCCTGCTTCTGCGCGTGTTTATGATGCGCCTTGCCGAGAGATCGG
>JAFQWT010000168.1 GCA_017407375.1 Clostridia bacterium | reverse complement strand
TTTGTGAGATCGCAAGGCAGCGCCACATCACCTAAGAGGGGAGGAAACACCTTGTCTGAGACTGAACGTAAGGAAAGCGAGGAGCTGCGGGGCGATTCCCCCGAGTCCATCCGCGATCTGCTTTCGCGCCTCAAGGAAACGCTGGACGTTTACGACCAGGCGGAGGAGGAGACCGAGAAAAAGGCAGCCATGACCCTTGGCCGCCTGACCCCGACCGAGGCGCCCGCCCCTGCGGAGGAGGCGCCCCCCGCCGTGGAGGAGGTCCCTGCCGAGGAGGAGACTCCCACCGTTGAAGAAGCCCCCGTCGAGGAGGACGACCTCCCACCGTGGGAGACCCCCGCTCTTGAAGAAATCCCCACCGAGGAGGAAATCCCCACCGAGGAGGAAACTCCCACCGAGGAGGAATCCCCCGCCGAGGAGGAAACTCCCACCGAGGAGGAATCCCCCGCCGAGGAGGAGCCCGCGTGGGAGCCCCTCACGCTCGATCGCATGATCGACTCTCTCATCGCCGAGCAACGCGCCGAAAAGCAACGTGCCGAGGCGCGGCCTGCGGCCCCCTCGCGCGCTGCCGAGGTGACCGACGAGATCCTCACCGCGGCCGCCCCCGAGGAGATCTTCCCCGAGGAGACCGCCGAGGAGATTCCCGCCCCTGCCGCCCCCGCGGCCGGCATCTGGGAGCTGACCCCTGCCTCGCTCCCCACGGCCCCCGCCCCCCGGCGGGTGCGCCGCTTCCGCATGCGCCTCCTTTCCCGCCGTGGCGGTGATCCCGTCCCGACGGTGACGGACGTCGGCACGGCCGTGCCCCTGGCGGAGACTCCCGTTACCGAGCCGACCGCCGCCCCCGCGCCCGAGGCGGAGGAGACGCTGGGTGCGCTCCGCCCGCAGGATTTCTTCATTGCCGACCTGCGCCGTGAGGAGCTGACGACCGAGGCGGGCGAGGAATACGTCTCGCGCAACCAGATCGAGACCATCACGGTGAAGTACGCGGTGGAAAAGCGGGCGGTCACGCGCCGCTTTGCCCTCTCGGTCCTTCTGGCCGTCCTTGTGCTCCTTTATGAAAACCTATCGCTGCTTGGCGTGCACCTTACCGAGCTTGTGGGCATCGGCCCGCACGTGGCGGTGCTTTTGGACATCGGCCTTCTGGCGGCCGCCGCCCTTTTGGTGGCGGACACCTTCAAAAACGCCGTCAACGAGATCTTCGCGTGGCAATACGGCACGGATGCCGTCACGCTCCTTTCGCTTCTCGTCTCCCTTATCCTTCTCCTTATCCGCCTGATCCTCGGCAGTGCCGAGGGGCTTGCCGCCCTGCCCGGTGTGCTTGCCGTGGCGCTCTCGCTCGGCTTTGCCCGCCTGCGTATCGTCGATGAGGAGTCCTCCTTCCGCCATCTTTGCGAGTCGGGGGATAAGCTGGCGCTTGAGGACGTGCCCGCGCTCTACGCCTCCGAGGAGGTGGCCCTGCTCCCCCGCCGCGTCAAGGACGTCCTGCGCATCAAAAAGGTCGGCTTTGTCACGGGCTACTTTGCCCGCGTCCGCAAAACGCGTGAGGATCACCGCATCCACACCGTCCTTCTGCTTTCTACCCTTGGCGCTATGCTGCTTGGCACGCTGCTTTACGCCGTCATCGCGCCCTCTGCGACCGCCTCGGAGCTTCTCTCGCTCACCTCCTGGCTCGCGGCGCCGCTGTCACTCTCACTCTTTTACGCCGCGCGCCGTCTTTCCTATCATCACCTCTCCGAGCGTGCCGAGGCCCACGGCACCGCCGTCCTCGGTGAGGCCTCCGCGGAGGATTACGCCGCCGCCGAGGCCATCGCCTTTGAGGACGTGGAGGCCTACCCCTCGCGCAAGGTGCACGTGCGTAAGATCAAGCTCTACGAGGACAGCCACCTCGATGAGCTGCTCTATTATCTTGCCAGTGTCTTTTCGGTGCTGGGTGGCCCGCTGGACGGCGTGTTCCGCGTTTCGGCCTCGGAGCTTGGACTCTCAAGCGACGTTACCCTCCTTTCCACGGGGGAGGCGGGCTTTGAGGCCACCGTGGACGGGGTCCGCGTGCAGGTCGGCGGTTGGGGTTATTTCCCCGAGGCAGCGGTTGGCCCCTACCACGATACCGAGGACGTCTATGCCGAAAACGACGGCAACCTCAGCATCATGTACGTTGCCCTCGGCGGGACCGTGGCAGCCAAGCTTTACGTGGAGTATGAGCTGAGCGGCCGCTTTGAGCGTGACGCTTGTCGCCTTGCCAAAAACGGCGTGCAGGTGCTGGTCCGTACCTTTGACCCCAACATCACCGACGCTCTTTTGGCTACCACCCTCCACCGCCCCGGCCTGCGCCTCCGCGCGGTGAAGAAGCGCCCCGACCAGATGTACGACTTTGCCGAGTCGCGCGTTGACAGCGGCATCGTTACGGGGGCGGGCTCGCGCGATCTGCTTCACACGCTCTTCCTCTGCCAGAATTACCGCAAGGTCACGCGCCTCTTTGGCTATCTCAAGCTGGCCGCGGTGCCGCTCTCGCTGCTTGCCGCCACCCTCATTTCCTTCCTTGGCGGCGGCTTCCATTCGATCTACGCGGCGCTCCTCTCGCTCTTCTGGCTGCTCCCCGTTTCCCTTCTGTCGGGGATCTATTTCAAAAAAGAAAGATAAGCATTATGAATTTTCTTGACTTTCCCGAGATCCTGCGCTCGGTAGAGAAGCCGGGCCGTTACACGGGCGGCGAGCTTTACGAGATCAAAAAGGACAGGGAGACGACCGATGTGCGGGTGGCCTTCTGCTTTCCCGATGTGTACGAGATCGGGATGTCCAACCTCGGTATGCGGATCCTCTACGAGTGTCTGAATGCCGAGGAGGGCGTTGCCTGTGAGCGCGTTTATGCCCCGTGGGGCGATATGGACGCCGCCATGCGCCGCCACGGTCTGCCCCTTACCGCGTTGGAAAGCGGTGACCCCATTGCGGAGTTTGATATCGTGGCCTTTACCCTGCAGTACGAGCTGTGCTATACCACGGCCCTGCATATGATGAAGCTGGGGGGTATCCCCCTCCTCGCCGCTGAGCGCGGAGAGGACGCCCCCATCCTTCTTGGCGGCGGCCCCTGCGCCTA
>JAFQWT010000167.1 GCA_017407375.1 Clostridia bacterium | reverse complement strand
TGGCGTAGGGCGGGTCAATGAAGATGAGATCGTATTCGTCCCGCCCCGCCGCCTTGCGGATCACGTTGCGGTAATCGCTGATGAGATAGCGGCAGGCATCAAAAAAGCCCGTGCGCTTGGCATTCTCCTTCACCACGGCCATGGCCTCGGGGGAGGCGTCCGCAAAGGTGCAGCTCACCGCCCCGCGGGAGAGGGCCTCCAGCCCCATCTGGCCGGAGCCGGCAAACAGATCCAGCACGCGCCGCCCCTCAAGCTCGAATTGTAGGGAGGAGAAGATCGCCCCCTTCACGCGCTCGCTCGTTGGGCGGGTGGCCTCCCCGGGCAGGGTCTCCAGCTTTACGCCGCGCGCCCGCCCCGTGATAATACGCATCATAGTCCGTCTCCGTTTCTTTTCTCAAAATAAGCGCGGATGCGCTTGGCATCCAGCGCCGTGATCTTGGGCAGCGCCGCGATCTCCTCGGCACTGGCCTCACTGAGGCGCTTGATGCTCCCGTAATGCTGCAAAAGCAGGCGCGCCTTCACGCTGCCAATGCCCTCAATGTCAAGAAGGGCCGAGTGGCGGAGTGCCTGCCGCTTCTTCTTATGAACGCTTTTTACGGCAAAGCGGTGGGCCTCCTCCTGTATCGTGTAAATAAAACTATACAAACCGCGGTCGGTGGCGATGCTGATGTCGCCCTCACCGTCCGAGAGGGCGCGCGTCTTGTGGTAATCGTCCTTCACCATGCCGAACACGGGGATCTCGGCACCCGCCGCGCGGAGGGCCTCCCGTGCGGCGTTGACCTGCCCGCGTCCGCCGTCCACCAAAATGAGGTCGGGCGGCGTTCCGAGGGAGGGGGAGCCGTCCCCAAAGTGGGCGGCCCGCCGCGCAATGGCCGTGCGCATGGCGGCATAGTCGTCCACGCCCTCCTGCTCGGTCATGCGGAACAGGCGGTAGTCCGAGGGCTTCTTTTTCCCCTCGCAAAACACGACCATCGAGGCGGTGATCGCCTCGTGCCCCAGCTCCGAGATGTCAAACGCCTCGATGCGGTCGGGCACCACCTCAAGACCGAGGAGGGAGGCAAGGCGCACCGCCGTGCGGTCACGCACCTCGCGCTCGGCCTCGCGGCGCTCCAGCGTCAGGCGGGCGTTTTCCCGCGCCATATCGCAAAGCTGCTTCTTTTTTCCGCGCTCGGGCACAAGGACGGCAACGCGCCGCCCCGCCAGAGCCGAAAGCGTTTCGGAAAGCTCCCAAAGCTCCTCCTCCTCGGCGGAAAAGCCAAGGAGCAGCTCGTGCGGCACGGTGCCCGTGCGGTAGAGCCCGCCAAGGAAGGTAAAGATCGCGGGGGCATCGGTCAGCTCACCCGCCGCCAGGGGATAATCGCATTTTGAGACCAAGGCCCCCTCACGGATCGAAAGGACCGACAAAACGCCGCCCCCCTCGTCCCCGTAAAGGGCCACGGCATCGCACTCCACGTCAGGGTCCGAGACCACGCGCTGCTTGTCCCGCAGGCGGCGGAGCGCGGCGGCCGTATCGCGCAGGCGCGCGGCCTCCTCAAAGCGCTCGTCCTCGGCGGCCTCGGCCATGGCGGTCTCCACTGCCGCCACGGTGTCCCCGATATGCCCCGAAAGCACGCGGCGCACTCCCCGCACAAGCTCGGCGTATTCCTCCACCCGCGGCAGGGTGCGGCAAAGGGCGCGGCACCGCCCCATATCGGCGTAGAGGCAGGGGCGCTCCTTGCCCACGTCCTCGGGAAAGCGGCGGCGGCAGGTGGGCAGGCGGAAGGCCCGCGTGACCGCCTCCATGGCGGCGTAGGCCTCACCCATGCCGGGGTAGGGGCCAAAGTAATCGCCGCGGCCGTCCGTGCGGTCCCGCGTGACGATAAGGCGGGGATAGGGCTCGTCGGTCAGCTTCAGATAGGGGTAAGACTTGGCGTCCTTCAGCTTGATGTTGAAGGGGGGCTTATGCTTTTTGATGAGCGTATTTTCCAGCGTCAGCGCTTCCATCTCGCTCCCGCAGAGGACGGTATCGAAATCGGCGACGGCCGCCACCATGCGCTCGGTCTTACGGGCGTGGCGGCCGACAAAGTAGCTGCCCACGCGGTTTTTGAGCTTTCTTGATTTTCCTACGTAAAGGATGCGGCCGTCCTTGTCCTTCATCAGGTAGATGCCCGGCTCCGCGGGCAGGGCGGCGGCCTTTTTACGGAGGAGGGTCAGGCGTTCCTGTTCCATAGCTTCCTCGCTTACCAAAATCGGCTAAAAAGGCAGTTTTGACACTCACTATCAAAACTGCCTTTGGTGTTTTCAGTTGTCGTCAGCTGTTCCCGCGGGCCTCAAATTCGGAAAGTCCCGTCTCAAGGAGCTGGGAAAGCCCCGCCAGCGCGGTGTTTTCGTCCGCCCCGTCCGCAAGGAGTGTGATCTCCATGCCCTGCGTTACGGCCAGCGAAAGCACGCCGAGAAGACTTTTGGCGTTCACCCTGCGGTCGCCCCTTTCCACCCAGATGGAGGATTTGTAGGAGTTGGCCTTTTGAATAAAGAAGGCAACGGGACGCGGCGCGTGCAGACCTTGACTGTTTTGGATCGTGATCTTGCAGGATACCATAAGCTTCACCTCATTTGTTTATTTCCTATATTATTATATCAAAGCCCGGGGGGAAAATCAAGTGGTTTTTGAAAAAACCGTGTAGGGCCGTCAGCGGCGCTCCCCGCGGTCAAGGCGCACCTCGGCGGCGGCGGTGGTGCTTTCGGCGGGGCCCCGTGTCAGGTGGCGCGCCGCCGCATCCTCATGGGCGCACCGCTCGGTGGCGGAGAGGAAGCCGAGGAGCAGGAAAAGGAGGTAGGTCACACTGCGGCTGTCAATGAGGGCGGCGGCAAAGCCAAAGAGCAGGAGCGCCGAAAGGGCCGTGGCACCGCCAATGAAAAGGCGGCGGTAGGCGTTCTCCCGTCCAAGGTGGCGCACCGAGTACAGCGCCCGCGAGAAATACAGCACCAGCAGGAAAAGGAGCAAAAGACCAAAGATGCCGAGCTGCGCCGTGACGTGCAGGTAAAGACTGCCCGCATCGGCCGCCGTGAGCCCATACTCGGCAAGGAAAGCGGCAAGGCCGTCGTCATAGCCAAAGCCCACGCCAAAGGGATGGTCAAAGAAGAGGGCGCGCGCCCCGCGGAGAAGCGCCAGATGCTCGGAAAGCACCGCTCCCGCCGTCTCGCTGATTGGCGCGGCAAGCTCGACAAGGGCCGTGTGCGCCGCCTCGGGAAGGAGGAGCACAACACCGAAAAGGAGGAAGACGGTGATAAGATAGCGCCCCGCCCACCGCCGCGCCTCCAGAAGCGCAAACAGGATGAGCGAAAGCACAAGGACGGCATAGACCGCGGCATCAAAGGAGAGGATGAGCGCCCCGAACACCAGGAGAAGGGAGGGGGTATAGCGCCAGGCGGCGCGCTCCTGCTCGTTCACCGCCGTCAAAAGGAGCGGAACGGCGGAAAGCAGGAAGGCCGCCAGCGCCTTCGGCCCACCCAAAACGGCCAGCATATCGGCCACAAGGCGCATCGGCTCACTGTCCGCTAAGGCGGGTGCCGCCAAAAGCATCACCCACTCCGTGATCGAGAGGGCGGAGAGCAGCGCCACCGAAAACAATAGCCCGCGGATAAAGAGAAGGAGCGTGCGGCGCGTGGCCAGGAGGTTGGCCGCCAGAAAATAGCCGCCAAGGATCAAAACGGCCGTCATAAGACCGTCGAGCGTTCCCTCGCTTCCCGAGGGGGAGAGGAGGGCAAAGAGCGCGATCGTCAGGGAAAAGAGGAGGACGGTAAGCCCCATCGGCCGCAGGACAAAGGCGCGCTTGCCGAGCAGGAGCTTAAAGAGGTAGGAGATCCCCCCCAGCGCCACCGCCGCCGTCAAAAGGACGGTGGAATACGGCAAAAGCGGCAAAAAGGGAAAGAGGACCGCCGTAAGGATCAGTGAAAACTCGGGCGATGAGAGCGAGAGGAGCACAAACGCCAGAGCCAGCATGAGCAAAAGGATCACAAAGGGGGAGACGTAGACCGTCAGCACCGCCAGCCCCAGCCCCACGGGCAGGAAAAGGAGGGCGGGGATCCCCCGTGAGTCGGTGGGGTAGGGGCGGGGAAGCGCCAGGGCGTCAAACAGCAGGCGGGAAAAGAAGCCGCCCTGCTTGGCGGCGCGGTGCACCCGCGCGTTCATGGGGAGCAGGATCAGCGCCGCCAAAAGCCACACGATGCCCGCGGCACCGTCCATCGGCAGGAGGGGAAAGTCGTCGGTAAAGGCGGGAAGGACCAGGCAGCGGAACAGCGCCGCAAGGCCCGGGGGAAACAAAAGGAGCGAGAAGGCGCGCAGGTCGGTCATAAAGAGGGCCGCGCGGCCAAAGTCGAAAAGGCGGAAGAGGAGCGAGCGGCGGCGCAGGGCCTGGAGGCGTGCCGTGCGGCGGCGCACCGTCTCACGGCGGCGCAGGTCGCCCCTTGTCGGCTCGCGCTCGGCATTTCGCCGGTCAAGTAAAAAGGAGAGCAGGGCTCCGCCGCGCGCCGTTTTTTCACGGGGGGCGGCCTTAGGCGTCTTGTCTGCCATGGCATTCTCTCCTTTCCTCGGTATTCAGTCGGTGGTTTCGTCCTTTGTTGGGCGCCTCTTCTTCTTGGGTGGGGGCGCAGGATGCAAAAGGAGGTAGGCCTCGTAGAGGTCGGGGCGGCGCTCCCTTGTCAGGGCGAGGGCGGCCTCATGCCGCCAGGCGTTGATGGCTTGGTGGTTGCCCGAAAGCAGCACCTCGGGCACCGCGCTCCCACGGAAGACGGGGGGGCGCGTGTATTGCGGGTATTCGAGAAGCCCCGAGGCGATGCTTTCGTCCTCAAAGCATTCGGGCATGGCGAGAACGCCGTCCACCATACGCGCGACCGTGTCGACCAAAACGCAGGCTGGCAGCTCGCCGCCCGTGAGCACGTAGTCCCCGATGGAGATCTCCTCGTCCACGTATTCGTCAAGCACACGCTGGTCGATCCCCTCGTAATGACCGCAAAGAAGAATAAGGCGGTCGTAGGCGAGGAGGGAGGACGCCTTGGCTTGGGTCAGGACCTTCCCCTTGGGAGAGAGGTAAATGATGCGGCGGCGCTCGTCCGCGGGGAGCCCCTTGGTGATGTCCTCGATGCATGCGGCGATGGGCGGAGCCGCCATTACCATACCGCGTCCGCCGCCAAAGGGCGTATCGTCCACGTTTTTATGCTTGTTATCCGAATAATCGCGAATGTTGTGGCAGGTGATCGAGATGAGCCCTGCCTTTTGTGCACGACCGATGATGCTTTCCGAGAGAATACCCGACACCATTTCGGGAAAGAGCGTCATAATGTCAAACTTCATTCGTCCTCCTCAAAAAAGCCGGGGATGGGGCGAATATACACGCCCGCATCGGTGTCGACCTTCACAACGAACTCGGGTATGGCAGGGAAGAGCACTTCCTTGCCGCTCGGTGTCTTTACGGTGTACATCTCGGACGAGGGCATCTCCT
>JAFQWT010000166.1 GCA_017407375.1 Clostridia bacterium | reverse complement strand
CTCCACAAGAAGGTCGAGACCACCTTTGTGTACGTTACCCACGACCAGGTCGAGGCCATGACCATGGCGACGCGCATCGTCGTTATGAAGGACGGTCTTATCCAGCAGGTCGACACGCCTCAGAACCTCTACGATTACCCCGTCAACCTCTTCGTTGCCGGCTTCATCGGCACGCCTCAGATGAACTTCATCACGGCGAAGCTTGAGGAGGAGGGCCAGGACCTTTACGTCACCTTTGCCTCCAACAAGATCAAGGTTCCCGCCGAGAAGGCCAACAACCCTGCTCTCAAGGAGTACATCGGCCAGGAGGTCGTTGTCGGTATCCGTCCCGAGTGCCTGCACGACGATCCCGTGCACGTCAGCTCGATGCCCGACAGCGTCATCAACGCGACGGTCGAGGTCACGGAGCTGATGGGCGCCGAGATCTACCTGTACCTCTCCTTTGACGGTCAGGAGGACGCCACCAACGGCAAGAACATCATTGCCCGCGTTTCGGCCCGCTCCACCTCTCGCGCCGGCGACCAGATCCAGATCGCCTTTGAGACGACGAGAATGCATATTTTTGATAAGGACACCGAGCGCTGCATCGTCCACTGAGGACGGCAGATTTGGGTATAACCAAAAAGAAAAGGAAGCAACAGCTTCCTTTTCTTTTTTATCGCCGTTTCCTCCCTCCGACGTACCTTTGTACGCCTGTCGGCCGGAAAACGGCGATTTCTACTCCAAATCGGCTCGTCCTCAGCATTTGACGTACTCTCTGTACGCCTTCGGTGAGCAAGCAAAAACGCAAACCTTGCGTTTTTGCACAGCGATACCCCAAGGATAGGGAGAAATGAAGCAAACGATAGTGAGTGCACATTTCGACCATATCCGCGGGGAGGGGCGGAAAACGGCAATTTCTGCTCCAAAGGATTGCGTCTTAGTCCTCTTAGCGGCAAAGGGCACAAAAAAGGCAGAGCCACGGCTCTGCCTTTTTCTTTTGGGGATAGATCACTGGCGGGTGTAATAGGCACCCGACTGGCCGCTGGTCGTTAAGAAGGTGGCCATTGAGGCGGCGTCCGCCACGTCCTCGGGCGTGAGCGTGTAGGACATATAGGTGGAGGGGTTGTAGCCACGCCACGCGGCGGGAGCGCCGAAGCTGACGGCAGTGAGCGCCGTGCAGCCCGAGAAGGCGTTTCTGCCGATGAAGGTAAGCGAGGCGGGGAGCGTGACCGAGGTCAGTCCCGTGCAGCCCGAGAAGGCGCTGCCCGCGATGCCGAGCGTGCCCTCACGGACGGTGAACTCACCCGCAACGTCGGATTTGACCTTGATGAGGTACTTGCCGATGTAGAGGGCGCCGTCCGTCCAATTGGCCTCATTCTTATAATGGGCGGTGCTTGAGAGGTAGGAGCTGCCCGAGATCATGGTGAGACCGTCACCCAGCGTGAGCGTTTCCACCATGCTCATACCGTAGAAGGCGTAATCGTTGATCTCGCCGCCGTGGACGGTGACCGATTTGAGACCGGCAGGAATGTAGTAGTAAGCGGTATAGACGCGGTTACCGCTGACGTACTGCTGGCCAATGGTCTCGCCCTCCACGTAGGTATTGCTCTGGGTGAAGATGCGCCCGAAGTGTGCCGACTGGCCTGTGGGCTTCTTCGAAAGGCCGACAAAGGGAACCGTGATCTCCTCAAGCTCCTTCATGCTGCCGAGAGCGCCCGCCTCCAGCGACGTGAGCGTTGAGGGGAGGTAGAGCTTCTTGAGCGAGGTGAGACCGTGAAGGGCGGACGCACCGATCGAGGTGACGCCCTCGGGCACCGTCAGCTCGGTGAAGGCATAGCAATTGTAGAAGGCCTGCTCACCGATGGTTTTGAGCGTTTTGGGAAGCGTGACGTTTCCGAGCTGATAGCAGAAGAGGAAGGCCTCTTCCCCGATCGAGGTGACACCCTCGGGGATCGTGACGCCCTCGATCTTGCTGCAGTACATAAAGAGCTGGGCGGGCACGTCACAGGCGGGAAGATCAAAGTGGCCCGTAAGATTTGAGCAGTTGTAGAAGGCACCGTTGCCGATCGTGAGGAGCGAGGCGGGCAGGTTGACCGTCTGAAGGCCCGAGCAGTACATAAAGGCATTCGCTGCGATGTGGAGAAGCCCCTCGGGGAGGGTGATCTTTGTGACCTTGGAGCAGGAGTAGAAGGCGGAATACGTGACCACGGTGGTGCCCTCACGGACGGTGATCTCACCCTCCACGGCGGGGTTGACCGACATCAGGCAGGTATCGACGTAGAAGAGCATATTCTCCATATCCCAGTTGGCGGGGTCATCGACAATGGGCGTATTGTCAAACGCGGTGCTACCGATGCCCCTGAGCGAGGCGGGGAGAGCGATCTTTGAAAGCTGCGTGTAGGCGAAGGCCGTACCGCCGACCGTCTCAAGGGTGGCGGGGAGAGTGATCTCTGAAAGCGACGTGCAATTATAGAAGACCGAGTTGCCCATCGTCTTGAGCGACGAGCCGAGCGAGACCTCGGAGAGGGCGGTGCAGCCGTAGAAGACCGAGTCGCTGAGCGTTGTCAGCCCGCTTGGCAGGGTGACGGAGGCAAGCGCGGTGCAGTCCTGGAAGGCGTACATCCCGATGCTCTTGAGCCCTGCGGGGAAATGGACGGCGGTGATGTCGGCCCTGGCGCGGAAGACGTTCGAGGCGATCTCACAAACGGGCAGGCCGTTAAAGCTCTCCGCGATATAGATCTCGGTGTCGGTGGCGCTGTCCGCCGAGGAGAGGATGTAATAGGTGCCGTCCGAGGAGAGCTTGTAGGTAAGGCCCGCGCTGGCGTAGCCCGCGGTGCCGGGGGCGGGCGCATAGGCGACCTCACAGGGCATACCGTCCTCCCCGTAGCTCCACCAGGTGCCGTGGGCGGTGGGCTCACCCTCCACGTAATAGTAGAAGCGGCTGTAGGTGAAGGTGTTGCTGCCCTTCATCTCGATCGCGGCCCAGTCGGCGGCGGTGCCCTCGTAATAGATATTCGAGTTGAAGTCACCGAAGCCATTGTATTCGACCGTGGCGACCGAGGCGGGGATCACCACCGAGGTGAAAGCGCCACCGGTGAAGGCATAGTCGGCGATCTCAGTGCAGGCGCTGCCCTTTTCGAAGACGACCGTCTTTTTGAATTTTGCGTTGTAGTTGTTGGCGGTCGTCAGGAAGTACGAGGGGATGCGGGTAACGTCCTTGTCGATGACGAAGAGGATCTCCACGTAGCCCGAATTGTTCACGGTGAAGAAGGCCGAGCCCTCAAGGTCCGCGCAGGCCACGGCGTTAAATTCCACACGCGTGAGCGCATCGCAGAAGGCAAAGGCCTGCTTACCGATCTTGGTGATGCCCTTGGGAATGACGATGCTCGTCACGTTCTTGTGGTAGTAGAGCGTGCCAACGGCGATCTCGGTCACGGTCTTACCGCCGATCGTCTCGGGGAAGACGACCTCGGTCACGTTGTCGTCAACGGCATAGATGACAAGCGTGCCGTCCCCCTTCTCGGCCCAGTAATAGCCGTCCTCGGTCACGCCGTGGACGCCCGTGGCGCCGAAGAGGTAGGGATTTTCAAAGGTGAAGGAGGTGCCGTTATAGAAGTAGGCGCCCGCCCTTGCGAAGTAGGAGCTAAAGCCCGAGGGCTTCGTTTCAGCCGCCGAGAGGATCATCACGGGACGGCGGTAGAAGTAGTGGTTTGAGCCGTCCGACCAGTCGGTCGAGCCGCGGAAGGCGTAATCCCCCACCGTCTTGACCGTGGCGGGGAGATAGACGGTCATGCCCTTCACAAAGGGAGAGGCAAAGGCGTAATTGCCGATCGAGGCGCAGACGCCGCCCTCACGGAAGGTGATCGACTTGATAAGCGAGAGCTCGCTGGCGTAGGAGGTGCCGGTCTTATTGAAGTAGAAAAGACTGCCGGGGATCGCCTCCACGCGCGTGCCGATGACGATATCAAAGCCGCCGACGTCACGCCCGCCCGAGGCAAAGGTGTTCTCCGAAACCGTCAGGCAATTCTTGGCGTTGTACTCCACCGTCTTAAGGTTGACACAGCCCGCAAAGGCCTGCGTGCCGATCGAGGTCACGCCCTCACCGATGACGATGCGGGTGACCGCCGCCGAGCCGTAGAAGGCCTGCGTGCCGATCCTTGTGAGCGTGTCGGGCAGGACGATCTCCCGAAGCGACGTGCAGCCGCGGAAGGCGTAATTGCCGATGCTCGTCAGTCCCTCGGCAAACACGACCTTCTCAAGGCCCGTGCAGTTTTCAAAGACCGAGTTCGGCAGCGACTTGATGTTGGCGGTGAGATAGATGGCCTTGATGTCGGGGTTGCCCGCAAAGGCCGAGGCATCGATCTCCGTGACGTAGGTCCCGTTGTAGACCTCGGGGAGGCGGACGATACCGCCCGATGCCGCGATCGAGGCGGCGTCAATGCCCGTGATCTTGTTGCCGCTCACGCTGACGGCGGTGGTCTTTTCGGGAATGCCGCACACCGTGCAAAGGCCGTCCTGATAGCTGTGGGCGCGGTGGCGCGGGATCGTAACGAGGCCGACGTAATCGCAGTTCTTGCAGGTGACCCTCTTTTCGCCCTTTTCAAGGCAGGTGGCCTCCTTGATGACGGTCTCAACGCCCTCATGGTCGGCCAGCGGCAGCTCCTTGCTCAGGCGGAGCATCTCCTCGCCGCAATGGATGCAGGAATAGACCTCGTCGTAGCTGCCCTTGACGGTACAGGAGGACTCGACCTTGTTCTCTACCGTCGGCTCGGTGCTCTGCACGCAGACGCCCGTGGCGGGGACGGTGACGGTCTTGCGGGCGGCCTCACCGCCGCACACCGTGCAGTAATAGACCTCGTCGTAATGGCCGTCCTCCTTACAGGTGGGCGCGACGTTATTCTCGGTAACGGCATCCCCCTTCGTATGGTTGCCCGTGGGGGAGAGGGTGAAGGTCTGGCGGCTGAACACGTGCTCCGTGCAGGTGGCACAGCGGACGACGAGGTCGTAGCTGCCCGCCGCAGCGCAGGTGGGCTCCACCTCATTCTCGGTGATGGGGGCCGCCTCGGTATGCGGGAGGGGCTCACCGTAGCGGAAGGAGGTGCTTTGGTAGACACTGAACTCACCGCACACGCAGGAGCAATAGTAGAGGGCGGCACCCGTGCAGGTGGCCGGCTCACGGAGATATCTCTCGTCCACGACCTCCTGGTCATAGCGGTGGGAGGCAAGACTGCCGCTGGCAAAGACCGGGCTTTCCTCCGTATCGTGCGCGCCGCACACGCAGGACATATAATAGGTCGCCTTCTCCGTGCAGG